>JALVRO010000001.1 GCA_027031265.1 Bacteroidales bacterium
GAGAGAGGAATCACGTGTCCAGAGCCTCCCAGAAGCATATTATCCAGATGGAATCACAATGAGCTTCAAGGAAGGTGGTGTATATGATCTTGGAGGTATCACAGGAAAATGGACTTATGACAAAGACAAGAACCAGATTACTGTTAGCCTGACAACCCTGGACAAATCAAATTTTATTGTCAAAAAAGTGACGAGGAACAAGTTAATTTTGGTTTATCCTTTCAAAATGTCAGGAGTAGATCTTAATTTTGAATTGACACTTCAGAGAGTAAAGGAAGAATAGTAATGCGTTAATTTTTTATAATTAATAACAAAGATTTGCCTTATTCTATAAATTTGGAAGTAAAGAAAAATTTGGGAAAATGGAAGGCAATGAACTGAAGAAGCTCACAGAACAGGTGCAAGAAAAAAGTGCTTTCCTCGACCTTGTGCGCATGGAAATGTCAAAGGTCATTATAGGTCAAAAGCACTTGGTAGATAGTTTGCTAATTGCACTGCTGGCTGATGGGCATATCTTACTAGAAGGTGTGCCAGGTCTGGCTAAGACCCTGTCTATCCGTACCCTGGCAAAAATTGTAAATGTTGAGTTTTCGCGAATACAGTTTACACCGGACCTCTTGCCAGCAGACCTGATAGGCACACTGGTCTATAGCCAGAAACGGGAAGAGTTTACAGTCAAAAAAGGACCTATTTTTGCCAATTTTATCCTTGCTGATGAGATAAACCGTGCCCCAGCCAAGGTGCAGAGTGCTTTGCTTGAAGCAATGCAAGAAAGACAGGTTACTATTGGTGATACCACTTACCAGCTACCAAGGCCGTTCCTTGTGATGGCTACACAGAACCCACTCGAGCAAGAGGGTACTTATCCTCTGCCTGAGGCGCAGGTAGACCGTTTTATGCTCAAGGTGCTGATTGATTATCCAAAGCGTGAGGAGGAGAGGCAGATCATTAGACTTAACCTCAAAGAGCAATTCCCACAGCCAGATACTATTGTTAGTGGTGAACAAATCGAAGATGTGCGTTCGTTGGTGCGTCAGATTTATCTTAGTGACAAAATCGAGAATTATATCCTGGATATTGTTTTTGCTACCAGACAACCAGAAGATTTTGGCCTGGACGATCTGGCTACTTATATACGTTATGGAGCCTCTCCGCGCGCTAGTATATACCTTGCATTGGCAGCCAAAGCAAAGGCTTTTATAGAGCATCGTGCTTTTGTCTTGCCTGATGATATTAAATCTGTGGTGCATGACGTGATGCGCCATCGTATTGGCCTGACTTATGAAGCTGAGGCAGAGAATATTACCACAGAGGACGTGATTAACAGGATTATTAACAATATCGAGGTACCGTGATTTTTGTCTGAGATGCACGAAATCAAAAAACAGGCTGCCCCGAGGGCAGCCTGTTTTTTGATTTTCAAATCGACAAGACAGGCAAAGTGTAAAGCGTTAGTTTTCCTGCCAGCGGAATGTCTCTATCAGGTGGATAATGTCTTTTTCTATGAAGTCAATTGCAGGCTGTAGCGAGTCACGGTTTGGCCGGGAGCGAAAGTACAGTGAACCACGGAAAAAGTTTTTTGTGCTGTCTGTGATGTGAAACTGCATTGGAGAGGCAGCATTTCCCTTTATGTCGAATACTGTGGCATAGACGTGGGCTTTGTTATTAACAAATTCTTTTTCCTGTATATCATCTGCTTTGATAGAATGTTTGTAAGCCAGTGTGTATGAGTCGTCTATAAGCTGCTCGAGGTTATTGTTTATGGTGTAGTATGTTATTGATATTTCTGCTTTTAGGCTGGGTACTCTTATGGTTATCCAGCATCTGACGCTATCTGGTATATGGTCTGGATGGGTGATCTGAAAATAGCCTGGTATCTCGAAAGAATAAGGGCATGAGTCAGGGGTAAATAATGAGTATTGTTTGTGCGGTAAGTTGAGGCGAAAATAGCCCACTGGTCTGGGTGTAGGCCGGGGTTTGCCACACGAAAATACTATGATAATTACTGAAAAAATGAAGAATAATGATTTTTTCATTTTGCAGATGTTTCTGGTTTGATTTTTTTGATAATAATTTTTTCAATGTGACGTTCTGTCATTTCTGCTACTTTGAATTCATAGTCACCAATTATGAATTTTTCTCCTTTCTGTGGGAAATCACCTTTTATCTCGAGTAGTAATCCTGCAAGAGTCTCAGCACTACCTTTATTTTCTTCAAAAATAGGTTTTTGGATATTCATCACACGGTAAAAATCCTGAATCAAAAATTTACCATCGAATTCATAGCTACCGTCATGAAGTTTTTTGTATCCAACTTCTATTTCATCATATTCGTCCACAATTTCTCCAAATATTTCCTCAAGCACATCTTCCAGGGTAATAATACCACTGAATCCGCCATATTCGTCTGTGACAATAGCCATGTGTGTTTTTAGTTTCTGGAACTCTACCAGCAGGTCATCTATTTTTTTACTTTCTGGTACAAAGAATGGCTCACGGATGTATCGTTGCCATCTAAAGTCAGCAGGTTGGTCTATAAAGTTTATCAAATCTTTGGCCACTAATATGCCTACAATGTTGTCCAGATTATCTTTGTATACAGGGTAGCGAGAAAATCCTGATTCTTTAATAATTTTTTTGACCTGTTCAAAGTCCATGTTGTAATCAATAGCCACCACATCGACGCGTGGAACCATGATTTTCTTCACGTCAGATTTCTCCAGTTGCACTATGCTGGTAAGCATTTTTTTCTCATCGAAATTCTGGCTGATCTCTATAGCTTTGGACAGGTCTTCGATAGAGAAGGAATCTTTTTCGTTAAATTTTAAAATTTTATTTACCACGGTAGAGCTGGATATAAGAAAGTATGCAAGAGGAGAAAAGATTTTCTCCAGCCACAGCATTGGATAAACCATGAATAAAGCAAAAGAAACATTGAAAATGTTTGCATAGACCTTTGGGATAACTTCTCCAAACAGCAATATAAGGAAGGTGACAATAACTGTTTCGTAAATAAATTCTTCGAGTGCTGAATCAAATACAAATAACTCATTGCTGATAAAAGCCGAAAGAATTACTATTCCAATGTTGACAAAGTTATTGCTAATCAAAATAGTAGCAAGTAGTTTGTTTGGATTGGACAAAAGCTTAATAATTTGCTTACCTTTCTTTTCCCCTTGTTTTTGAAGACTTTTGATTTTTTCTGGATCCAGGGAAAAGAAGGCCACTTCAGACCCAGAAATCAGAGCCGAGCTAAGGAGCAATAATAGAAGTACAAATAATTTGATTAAAAGGCTGTTTGTTAGAGGATTAATGTGTATTGCCAGGAATAGATACGATTCAACTTCCATTTTTGTGGTTTTTCATGCGTAGTCAATAATAGTAAAAAAAATACAACAGTCAAACAAAAAGAGGCTGGATCCGTATAAAGGATTCAGCCTCTTTACAAGTGATATTTAGAGGTAGTTATACAATTTTACTCTTCAGAAGATTCTGTGTTTTCGGGATTCTGTTCCTCTATATTAAAGTCATCTTCGAATTCTTCTCTTTCTTCTCTTCTTTTGTGACGAGGAGAAAGCATGATAACATTGCTAGCTACTATCTCAGTAACACGACGAACATTACCATCACGATCACGAAGAGTGCGGGTATGTAATTTTCCTTCGATGTAGAGCGGATCTCCTTTACGAATGTGCTTTTCGGCTAGCTCTGCCAAACCACGCCAAAGAACAATATTGTGCCATTCTGTCTGTGTTACACGACGGCCGTCGCGTGTGCGACGACTCTCGCTTGTAGCAAATGAGAATGTACTAACAGGCACACCGCTTTCCAAACGCTTAGTTTTTGGATCACGTCCTACGTTACCAATTAATTGGACTTTGTTAATTCCGTGCATCTCTCAAAATTTTAAAATTTGCAATAGTATAGTTTCTCTGTTTGCAAAAATACAAAAAAGTTTGAAATCAAAAAAAATTTAAAATTTGAATGAAAGTTTGTTGTTCAAACTATAAAACAGGGGATAATTAGCTATCTCTGCAGGAGGCTTTGAATCATAATTTAAATTTAAATCAATAGAAAATTTTATGTGATCTTTTATTATCTCAAAATTAAGCTCTGTCTCACTGGCTAGCCTGAAATCTTTGATTCGCTCAAAATTTGGTTGCTGGGAAAGGTTGTATAGAGCTGGTTGATAGTAAGTTACATAAGATAGGCCTATGTGTTCATTGAATTTGAGGCTGGCTGAAATATAAAAATCTCCTTTTAGAGTAATTGTCTGTGTTGCTGCAGAGTCAGATAAGATTTCCTTTTCGTACATTGCCAGTGGTGCAATAAAGAGTTTTATTTTGTCATTATTTAGAAGTCTGATCCTTAGTCCAGTACCAGTTAGGAAGCGGTATTGTATGTATTTGATTTTGTTTTGTTGGCGCTGGATAAATAACTCGTAAATAAGCCACTGTCTGGACCGGAAAGAGTAATTATATCTTATGTGCTGGAAGTTTTTATTTATAATGTCAATGTTCTGGTTAGGGTCACGTAAGCGTAAGATGGTGATGTCGTTTAAAACCAATACAGTGTGTTGCTTGTATGTGTACTGCAAAGAAATAGTATTGGAAAACCTGGATAAAAAGCGAGTGTTCTGGTTTATATCAAAAGAAAAGTCAATCAAACCTTGTAATCCAGGCTTGATGTTTCGTCTTTGTTCTTCTATATTGACCAGCTGGGAGTATAGAGGATAAGAAATAAATAATAATAAGAAAAGAGAAAAGATCTTGGAAAACAATCCTCTATGATTCATTTTCGTAATACTTGATTTTGATCTCTATTCCGACGTCTTCCATGAAATCTTTAATGTCTTCGATCAAGTCAATATCATCTTTGAAAATATACCAGTTAACAGTGACTTTCCCACCGTCTCTTTTGTATTCAGAAAGAATATAAAGTATTCTCAGAAGCCATTTAGACGAGCTTGTATTGAAATAAGTAAGCTTAATGTTAAGGGTAATAGGTTTGCGTGTCTTGATGTAATCCCTTATCCAGGCAACAAGAGGCTCATAGAATTTATTTGTCTCTTCTAGGAATGACTCCCCACTAATCTCACAGATGCCTGTCTGGGCATTGAAATCTACTTTAGGTGATACATAAATATTTCTGATTTCAGGAATATATATATTTTTTATATCAGGCATTTAGAATAATTTTAGTCTTCTAGTTCATCTGGTTTAAATGGAATAAGATTAATTTTAAGCCCTGTATCAATCATGTAGTCTTCAATATCTTCTTTCATATCTACATCATTTTCATCATAGTGCCAGTTTACGATGACTTCTCCACCATGCTCTTCATATTCTTTGAGAATATTGAGCATCTCTAATAAACTACGTGAAGTACTTGTATTGTAATAAGTCAGCTTTATGATAAATGCAATAGGCTTTTTAACCTCATTAGTATAGCGCTTCAGCCACTCAATAAGTGGCTTGTAAAATTCCTTGGTATTTTCAAGGAAAGATTCACCTTTTAGTTCGCAAATACCTGTCTTAGCGCTAAAATAAACACTTGGTGTAAAGAAGTTTTTGTCCCTTTGATCAATTATGAGATCCTGTAATTCTGCCATATCCAGGTTTTTTACAAATATAAAATTTAAAATAAAAACAAAAAACTAATTATGATATTTTTTCAACACCCACATTTAGAATGAAGTAAGAAAAATCAGAATTAATTTGTTTAATTCGTATATCCAGTGGCTTTTTGGTAGTCAAAGCCACCATAATCAGTCCAATGTGTGCACCTCGATTGGTGCCAGGTATTAAGTTTCTTTGTTGCCTTTTGAACAGGCGTAAGCTCTCTCTGTCCAATGAATTAATAATATCACATTTTTTTAGCAATACCTGCAAAGCTTTATTAGAGATAACATTGCCCATTAAAAAGAAAAATTCTTTTTCTGTTTCACCAAGAATAAAGCTCCCAACACCTTGATCTTCTTCTCTCCAATTGGAATATTTGCTTACATTCTGTGCTAGCTCTATCAAAATATAATACAGTTTTTTATGTGCGCTTGGCCACGATGACGTGTGGTTCGAAATTTCTGTCAAAAAATCCTTGATTTTTTCTTTGCTAAAAACACCTTGATATTGAAACAGAACCTTTGCCTTAGCAGGCATTTCCTCTTTCAGCAGTTCTAACTGATTTATGTCAAACGATGTGCGAATTTCCATCCTTGAAATTTAAATTTCGTAATCAACAGATGCTGTTTTAGAAATATATGGTTTAATTTGTTCCACAGCCTTCAAATGTTCTGGATGATTGCGATAGTGATCTAGATCTTCCTTGCTCGAAAAATGTGAAATCAGTGCAATGTCAAATGCTGTTTCTTTAGAGGCAAAATTCATACCTAACTCGTAAAATTTCACAACAACAATTTTGTCTTTTAATGGTAATAGTGTGTCTATTACATGTTTAGTTGTTTGTTTTTTGTCCTGTATGTCTTCTTTTAGCTTAAAGAATACAATGTGTTTGACCATTGTTGTTGATTTTTAGTTTTTAATTTTCCTCCTGTTCATCTTGCTCGTCTGATTCATGTCTGTAATGCTTATTCTGTCTTTGTGTATCTTCATCACTGAGAATTAAGTATTTAAGGTCTTTGCTTTTGGCCCATGCCTCACGTATTTTGACCTCTGCTCGAATTTTAGCCAGTTCAAGGTTAAGCTTTTCTTTTTCTGCTTCGTATTCATGCTTTATTTTTTCGATCTCTTTAAATGTGTCTTTGACAAACTCTATCTGTGGAATGAGGATCTTAACAAGATTGTATTTACTGACTTTCATAAATTGTGCTTCCAACTCTGGTTCTTTAATGACTTTTTTATCGACCTTATCAGTCCGGCTATCACCATCTGATATAGGTTCGTGACCCTTGAGACGCAGTAGTACATTACGGCCAATTATTTCTATGTTCCGTATAATTTCGTCATGGTTGTAATTCTTCTGTATCTCGTCAATGAAAATTGCTTTGACACGACGCAAGAGAAATTCTTCGTCAGTGCCTTTAAATAAATTATTAATGTTATATGTGACAAGCAGTATAAGCTTGACTTTTATCTCAATATTGTCTTTGGTCGTGACATGAATATATTGACTTTCTATTTCGAACGGATTAAGGGCCTTATAAATTGTTTCCTTCAGATTATCCAGAGTCTCTCTGGCCAGAGCCTTGGCTACAAAGTAATTAACTTCAACACCGTTCTTCTTGCTATAGTCCATAAGGTCAATTATTCCCCATACATCTATACCAGAGGTAAAATCTGTTATCAAGGATTCTTTGTCAATGCCGAACTCATTAATCCCAAGGTCCATAGTCTTTGCGAAGTTTAGCAGGTTGAATCCTGCTTCTTCCTCGTTTTCTTCAGACTCGTTGCCGTTGTCACTAATGCCCTTGCGTACAGGTAGTACACGTTCAATGTCTTTGAGAAATTCCTTGAGGTCTAGTTTGTTACGGGCATAGAAAAATGCAGGTACAATTGTATTTAGATCAGCTTTTTGTGAAGCTAGTCTTGTCAGATAACTAAAGTCAATGTCCTTAAAACCATTTTCATGAAGTTTTATCAAAATTCTTAGTACATCAAAAACTTTGTTACCCAGCTGGTACTGCTTTACAATGTCGTCAAAGTCAATGATTAGATTGTACTTTTTGCCCATTATCATGAAACCAACTATCTTGTCAATAATAGCTTGTTTTAAGGTCAGGGATAAGTATTGTGCCTTGCTGATAGCCAGGTCATTTTCCCTGATACGCGCATAGGTCAAAGCTAATTGCTTGGGAGGGCGCTCGAAAACAGTACCAACCATCAGGTCGGAGAGCCTCAAGTCAAGTCCTTTTTCCTTGATCACGATCAGAGCCAGATACAGGTTTTTAATAGGCTCTTCTAAATCATATTGGAGGGAATTGAGATACTTGAGAATATCATTGAGTGTGATTTCAATGCCTTTGTATTTAGCTT
>JALVRO010000002.1 GCA_027031265.1 Bacteroidales bacterium
AAAATCTGCTCGGGTGAGAACGTGGGCTCCCAATGGGGGCCGCCTAATAGCTCACAGACGTTGCTCGGATCGGGTAGAGTTGAAAACAAAGAAGCCCCATCAGGGGATTGCAACTATCTGCGGTGAGCTCGGCCTGAGCGCTGGCGGCAAGAGGTTGAAAACAAAGAAGCCCCATCAGGGGATTGCAACTCGAGATATTCAGTAAGCTTTCGCTCCATGGGGTTTACACGTTGAAAACAAAGAAGCCCCATCAGGGGATTGCAACAGGAGCGCGGATGCCGAGTAGGTGCGGGAGGAGCAAGTTGAAAACAAAGAAGCCCCATCAGGGGATTGCAACTTCTATGGCTGGGAGGTGGAATGAGGGCTCCACGATATCCCGTTGAAAACAAAGAAGCCCCATCAGGGGATTGCAACAACGTCAACCTCTATCATACCTCTACCTCCTCACGTTGAAAACAAAGAAGCCCCATCAGGGGATTGCAACCGGATTTTCGCGTATCCGTTGTTCCAGCGAACGGCTACGTGTTGAAAACAAAGAAGCCCCATCAGGGGATTGCAACACGTGTTGCTTGTATTGGGCTCCATGAGTACCCGGCCCAGGTTGAAAACAAAGAAGCCCCATCAGGGGATTGCAACCCCCTTAGCTCGATGGGTCTGGTGCCAACGTTTCTGTCGTTGAAAACAAAGAAGCCCCATCAGGGGATTGCAACGGGGGTTATGCCGACCTGTACCCCCTCGCCGAGCGTCCAGGTTGAAAACAAAGAAGCCCCATCAGGGGATTGCAACTCTGCAGGCGGGCTACCTGCTTTTCGTCGAAGGGGTAGCGTTGAAAACAAAGAAGCCCCATCAGGGGATTGCAACTTCCCCATCAGCCATTTTAGGGCCGGGGCTGACCCGGAGAGTTGAAAACAAAGAAGCCCCATCAGGGGATTGCAACTCCTCCGGCCCCGGGTTCTCGCCATCCCACTCGCTACCGTTGAAAACAAAGAAGCCCCATCAGGGGATTGCAACTCGGGGGATCGAGGCGATCACCAGGGTCCACCCGTACCGGGTTGAAAACAAAGAAGCCCCATCAGGGGATTGCAACGAGCGGATCAAGGGCGCCGAGTCCATCGCCGAGCTCAAGGGTTGAAAACAAAGAAGCCCCATCAGGGGATTGCAACGCGGTTAGGTCGTCCTCCAGCTTGTCCATGTCCTCCGTGGTTGAAAACAAAGAAGCCCCATCAGGGGATTGCAACAAGGTAAGCTATGCCCCATAGTTGCACCAATGTCTGATGTTGAAAACAAAGAAGCCCCATCAGGGGATTGCAACCTCATCCTTGACGTTTTGCGGGGCGTCTGGGCCAAGTTGAAAACAAAGAAGCCCCATCAGGGGATTGCAACCCAAACCGGAGGGGAACGAGGCCGCCGCTTTGGTACGTGGTTGAAAACAAAGAAGCCCCATCAGGGGATTGCAACTGCCGGGTTTAAGCCAGCTTTTCTGTTTTACCGCTTCCAAGTTGAAAACAAAGAAGCCCCATCAGGGGATTGCAACCCCATGTAGGGGTAGTCGTAGCGGCTCGGGCGCCCGAAGTTGAAAACAAAGAAGCCCCATCAGGGGATTGCAACGTTGCTAGTGTTCGGCTCCATGAGTACCCGGCCCAGGCCGGGTTGAAAACAAAGAAGCCCCATCAGGGGATTGCAACCTGTACACCTCTCACACCTCCTCGAATGCCCAGTTACCCGTTGAAAACAAAGAAGCCCCATCAGGGGATTGCAACTTACCGCATAGTGCCGAGCCGGTAGGGTGCTAGGTGCTAGTTGAAAACAAAGAAGCCCCATCAGGGGATTGCAACTTATACCAGCCCTCTATATTTAGCCAGTCCGGTTTCGGACGTTGAAAACAAAGAAGCCCCATCAGGGGATTGCAACACTGGAGCGCTCCTCGGTTTCTGCCGCTCATAATATAAAGTTGAAAACAAAGAAGCCCCATCAGGGGATTGCAACTCGTTTATGCGGACGTGCCCAAACTTATCAATTTTTGTTGTTGAAAACAAAGAAGCCCCATCAGGGGATTGCAACCCTCCACACGAGACGGCCGTTTACAACCACCTTATACTCAAGTTGAAAACAAAGAAGCCCCATCAGGGGATTGCAACCTCTCCTGGCACAAACCTTACAAGATCAGGAATATCCCGTTGAAAACAAAGAAGCCCCATCAGGGGATTGCAACCCCCCTTCCAGTTGTTTTACAATGGTCCTCTTCCCACTCATATCTAGTTGAAAACAAAGAAGCCCCATCAGGGGATTGCAACTTACCACCTGGTAGTTGGTCTTCATGGCTTCACCCCCGGTTGAAAACAAAGAAGCCCCATCAGGGGATTGCAACAAAAGCTGGGCGCTTGGCGCGCCCGTTCCAGCGCCAGCCGTTGAAAACAAAGAAGCCCCATCAGGGGATTGCAACCTTTTGGTGCTAGCCTAGGGACGGCGGTTAATTGTACCGTTGAAAACAAAGAAGCCCCATCAGGGGATTGCAACCATAGGTCGGACTCGAACCCGTCTTCCCCCTGGAACACGCGTTGAAAACAAAGAAGCCCCATCAGGGGATTGCAACAAGGCGGCGGCGGG
>JALVRO010000003.1 GCA_027031265.1 Bacteroidales bacterium
TTTAACTCCGAATAAAGAATCATTGATAACAAATTCCCCGTCTGTGTAAATAGTCGTATCAGTCCGGCATTCTATAATAGGAGGATTAGAGTTGCCTGTGATGAGTATACTATCGCTCGGATATAGGATGTTGTCAGAGATTATTTTCGTTATGATCAGAGCTGAATCTAGAGAGCCAGAGTATATCAGAACAAGTGTGTCTCCCTGTGTGTCAGAGTTATCAGGTTCTGTTATAAGACCATTCCGTAATTTTAAAAACCATTTATATTTCTGCTTCCATGGGTTAAGAGCAATAATTTTCAGTGTATCTCCTATGCAAAGATTCGTGTTATTAGTAAGCGGTTTTATTATAACTTTTGTATTATAGTCATAAATTTGACCAACAGAATAACCATTATTATAATTTTTCCCTATGGCTCCTACGAGCATACCTTTGTTATAAGGAGCTATGGACCAGGCAAGGTTTAGGAAATTTTGACCCTCAGGTACATCAAAAATTGCTTTGAGGTTTAGGTTCTCTAAATCAAAAATTCTAACCTGTCCTTTTTCCAGGAAGTTTTTATCGTTCCATCTGTCCAGGGCAACGAAAAGTTTTTGCTCAAAGATTTTAACTACTTTACCAAATTCTGCATTATAATTTAAACCCCTCTCATGTAATCTGATGATTGTATCAATGGATAGATTCCCTGTGTCAAGTGTAATTAAATATACACTTCCACTGGGTTCTTTGTAAGCACCTATAGCCAGATGGGGTCCATCTATATCAACTGAATTGCCGAAATAGCTGTTTTTAGAAAGGGTCGTAGGCTGAATTTTCAAAATTTCTATAGTATCATTTTGCTCTTTATTGAAGAGATAAACAGCGCCCTGGTTATAAGTTGTACCATCAGTTTTAGGGGCTCCAATTAAGATTAAAGAATCATGAAGAAGTACATTATATCCAAAATAATCATCGGATTTTGTGTTAGCAGGACGTATGATTTTTAAGAGTTTAACCCCATTAGCCCATGATGTGTTTGGCACAAAAACGAATGCTTTCCCAGCATAATTATCATAGCCATAAGAACCTATAACAATATTTCCTGAATCAATGTCCACACTATAACCAAAGTAATCAAAATAATGTCTCTCCGGTGCTGTCAGTTTTATAGCTTCGTTAATATTCATATCGTGCCATCCCTGGGGTGGACGTGTGAACAGAAAAGCTGCTCCACGCTTTGTCTCATAGTAAGGAGCACCAATTAGTATAGCATCTTTGTATATAGCTACACTTTGCCCAAATTTACTCGTATAAGGATAAGTATTTGTGAATTTTGCTAATCTCTCCCAATTCTGGCCATTAAAATGAAATAGATACGCAGCACCTATTGAATTTCTTTCTCCAGGTGCTCCTATTATTGCGTAATTCTCATAAACGTCAATTGCATAACCAAAGTAATCAAACTCATTTTTGGTGTATTCGACAGGAAATAGCTCCTGGGTCTGGGTAAAATTATTTTTATCCAGAATATAAACAGCACCACAGTTGTTTCCTAACTTAGAATCATCTTTCCTGTATGCGCCAATTATTATATCACCAGAGCTGATTGTCACAGCATGTCCATAAAAATCTTTAGATCTTGCAGAAGTAGAAGTCAGTTTACTTACCAAATGATAGGTTTGCCAGGTGGACGAATCTTCATAGATGTATACAAAACCAGTGTCTGATGATAGAGGAGCTCCGACGACAAGTTTATTATTTGATAAAGCTATACTATATCCAAACTCCGCATCGGGTATGCTATCAAAGGGTGAAATCTTGGTAATCTCCTTAACCGAATCCCAGGGTTGACCCTCTTGTTTCCCAAAAATATAAGCAGCACCAATAAAATTATCGGCTCCTATTGCACCTATTGCTATTGCATTATTGTCAATAGAAATAGAACGGCCAAACTCCCAATATTTCCCTGCATCATGGGCTCTAAGTACTTTTATTACTTTCAAATCTGTTAAATCAAATAAGTAAACTGTCCCGCTACTAACATCTTTATCGTCGTTGCTATAGGCACCCACTGCTAATATTTGTTCATTCATATCTAAGGAAAAACCAAACTTATCTCTATAAGCTGCATCAGATGCGTAAATTTTCTTTGTTAATTGCCATTTCCCTCCAGTCTTTTCATAGAGATAAACAGCTCCAGCATTTGTAGCTTTTGTGTCATCACCCCATGCACCAATTGCCAGATATTTATCTGTCAAAGCTATGGCAGAACCAAAATAGTCCCTGTGTTTGCCTCGAGGATCTTTGATTATTTGTACCTGCTCCCAGGTAGAATCATTCTTTTGCTCAAATATATATGCAGTCCCTGTGAATATGTCTTTACCATAAGCGCCCACTGCGATGGTTGAGCCTCTAATTGCAACTTTTTGGCCAAAAGCATCCATAGCAACAGCATCACTTGCATGTAAAATCGTTTTTAGAGTCCATTTACCATTTTCAAAATGATAAACATATACACACCCTTGCCATGAATTATATCCAGGCGCTCCAACGACCATATAGTCACTATCAGTGGCTATGGAAAACCCAAAATAATTATTATCTGGTTGTGTGATATGTGCCTGTATCTGAATCGATGAATATGGAAAGATTGTGTCCTGAGCCGTTATTCCTATAATAAAAAAAATTGAAATAAAAACTGACAAGATCAGTTTATTCATTGGACAAAAGTTTTTATCTTTCTTAAAAAATTTTTCGTCTGAAAGAAAAAAATAATGCGTGGTTTTATCAAGTTTTTTTTGTTCTTTTTAACAGGTGTGTTTTTATGCTCATGTACTGCGCAGGATTCACAAAATGAAGGTATCAGGGTGGGAGCCGAGAGAATGAGTCTTTATCTGCCTCTTATTAAAGGAAAAAGTGTGGGCCTGGTGGTTAATCATACTTCCGTGGTTGGTCGCAGACATTTGATTGATACACTCCTTGACCTTGGGATAAATGTGAAGAGAATTTTTACTCCAGAACATGGACTCAAGGGAAACCTTGACCGTGGAAAAGATTATAGGACCCATGATTTGACTTACCGTGGCATTCATGTTGTTTCCCTTATTGGTAGGAATAAAGCTCCTACAGATGAACAACTTGCTGATCTGGATGTGGTGATTTATGACATACAAGACGTTGGAGTACGGTTTTTTACTTATATCAGTACTATGTATTTGGTAATGAATGCTGTGGCTCGTAATGGAAAGGTTTTTATCGTACTGGATAGACCAGATCCTAATGGTGATTATATTGATGGGCCTGTGCTGGATACGGCTCATTTCAGATCTTTTGTAGGTATGCTTCCTATACCTGTTGTTTATGGTCTTACCCCTGGTGAGCTTGCAATGATGATTAATGGAGAAGGCTGGCTAAAAGGCGACCGCAAGTGTAAAATACGTGTTATTCCTGTCAAGAATTGGACACATGACACTAAATACATTCCTCCGATAAAACCTTCTCCGAATCTACCTAATTATCTGTCTATCAGGTTATATCCCTCTTTGTGTTTTTTCGAGGCGACAGACTTCAGTGTGGGACGTGGTACCCAGTTTCCTTTTCAGGTAATTGGATATCCTGATGCTTTGTTTGGTAAGTTTAGCTTTGTCCCTCGTGATATACCAGGTATGCAGATGAACCCAATTCATGAGGGGGAGCGCTGTTATGGCATGGACTTACGTCATGTTCATGATACGATTAAATTTACTCTCGATTTTTTGCTGTATTTTTATTATTTATCAGGCTGGAAAAACAAATTTTTTACAAGACCCCGTTGGTTTGATCTGCTGGCTGGGACCGATAAATTGCGCATACAGATCCTTGCAGGATGGGATGAAAGACGTATAAGAGAGTCCTGGCAGGCTGACCTGGACGCTTACAAACGAAAAGTAATAAAATATCTCCTTTATTAGAAAATTGCGAAATTTAAAAAATTAAACAAATTAGCAAAAAACATGTTGTAAAGCACGTAATTTTACTATTATTTTAATATCTTAAAAATCAATATGTTGTATAGGTAATGCTATAGAGCAGCATTTATAGTGTTTTATAGATACAGAGGAACAATTAATTTTATACTCAAAAATAAAAAATAGCTATATGCCCGGAATAATTAAGTTGAAACGAGGATTAGATATCAATCTGAAAGGTAAGCCTCAGAAAAAGATTACTGAGTTGCCGCTCGCTGAGACTTATGCACTCAAGCCTGCGGATTATAAGTTTGTTACGCCCAAAGTGCAAGCTAGGGTAGGAGACAGGGTAAAGGCTGGAGATGTTCTGTTCTTTGATAAATATAGGCCAGAAATTGTATTCACTTCTCCAGTTAGTGGCGAGGTGATTGAGATAAGACGTGGCCAAAGACGAAGAATATTGGAATATGTTGTTAAAGCTGATAAAGAGATTGAGTATCAGATGTTTTCTGCTGGTTCAGTTTCCCAGTTAGAAGAGAAGCAAATTATTGATACTCTGGTAAAAAGTGGATTGTGGGCTGGAATAATCCAGCGTCCTTATGGTATTATTGCTGATCCTGGTCACAAGCCCAAAGCTGTGCATATCTCTACTTTTGATTCTGCACCTTTAGCTCCTGATTATCAGTTTGTTTTCAGAGATGATTTAGAGGACTTCCAGCTTGGTGTGGATATTCTGGCAAAGATTAGTGGGGCTAAGGTATTTCTGAATTTAGATGGCAGAATTGAGGATAATATTTTTGATAATGTTAAAAATGTGGAGATAACTCGTTTTATTGGTAAGCATCCTGCTGGTAATGTAGGTATACAGATTCACCATCTCACACCTGTTATGAAAGGAGAGGTTGTCTGGACTGTGTCTGCGCAGGATATTGTCTTTATCGGTAGGCTTTTCCGTACTGGTAAATATGATTTGACCAGAATAATAGCCTTGGCCGGTTCAGAGGTCAAAGATCCACATTATTATAAACTTATTGTGGGAACAAATATTCAGCCTATTATTGCTGACCAATTGAGCCAGGATAATGTGAGGATAATCAGTGGTAATGTCCTGACAGGAAGTAAAGTAGACAAAAAAGGTTATCTTGGACGGTATGACAACATGATAACAGTTATACCAGAAGGTGATTATTATGAGTTTATGGCATGGGCTGGCCTTGGCCTTAAAAAATACTCTACTTCCAGGACTTTTTTCTCATGGCTCTTCCCAAAGAAAGAATGGGTTATTGACACAAACATGCATGGTAGTGTCCGTCCTTTTGTTGTTACAGGAAGAATGGATCAGGTATTGCCTATGGATATTTTACCCGAGTATTTGCTCAAGGCGATACTGGCCAATGATATTGACCGTATGGAAGCTCTTGGGATTTACGAAATAGTAGAGGAGGATATGGCTCTGTGTGAATTTGTCTGTGTCTCTAAAATAGAGATTCAAGAAATTGTGCGTCAAGGCCTCCAGGCTATGATTAAAGAAATGAGTTAATCTTTTCATTTAAACAAAAAAATTACGCAAAATGGGACTGAGAAATTTTCTAGATAAACTCAAAAAGAAAGTCGAACCAGGGAGTAAATTTCATTTCCTTTATGCAACATTCGAAGCCTTAGATACATTCCTTTATGTTCCAAACAAGGTAACAACCAGAGGAGCTCATATCAGAGATGCAGTTGATCTGAAGCGTGTTATGACTGCTGTTATTATAGCATTGATACCACCACTGCTCTTTGGTATATGGAACATAGGTTATCAGCATTTTCATGCTTTGGGTATGCATACAAGCCTCTGGCAGAATTTCGGATATGGTCTTATCAAGTTTTTGCCAATAATGATTGTATCATACCTGGCTGGTGGTATAGTCGAAGTTATCTTTGCCCAGATTAATCATGAGGAAGTAAGCGAAGGTTACCTGGTTACAGGGTTGCTTATACCTATGGTTATTCCTGTGGAGACCCCTCTATGGATGGTAGCCCTGGCTGCCATCTTCGCTACATTGTTTGGTAAAGAAGTATTTGGTGGCACAGGTTATAATATATTTAACCCAGCACTTCTTGCCCGTGCATTCCTGTTTTTTGCTTATCCCAGATGGATGTCTGGCGACAGGGTATGGATAGCAGACTTGCCTGATGGTGTGTCTGGAGCTACTCCACTTGCTCAGCTGTCCCAGGCTACTTCTGTAGAACAATTGCATGCCGTTCATACTCATTTTTCTGTGGCAGATATGTTTTTCGGTTTTATACCAGGCTCTATTGGTGAGACTTCTACCCTGGCTATCATTATTGGTGCACTGATTCTGATATACACAGGTGTTGGCAGCTGGAAGGTTATTGTCTCGGCATTCCTTGGTGGAGCTTTTATGGGATGGTTGCTTAATATCTTTGCAACACCGACTAATCCATACATGGCTGTTCCTTTCTGGGAACACTGGCTCTTAGGTGGCTTCGCTTTTGGTATGGTTTATATGGCTACTGACCCTGTTTCCTCGGCACATACTGAGCTGGGTAAATGGATTTATGGATTCCTGGCGGGACTGATGGCAATACTTATCCGTGTGCTTAACCCAGCTTATCCAGAAGGTGTGATGCTGGCTATTTTGTTGATGAACATGTTTGCACCTCTGATTGATTATCTAGTGGTTAATGGCCATATAAAGAAGCGACTCAAGCGGGCAGAACTGCTTAATGGAAGGAATTTGTAAGTCAAACCTAAAACCATTGGACAAATGAAGATTAATGTTCAAAGCAATTTATATACTTTCATCTATGCCTCTGTAATGGTTATACTCGTTGCTTTAGCCTTGTCTTTGGCTTTTATTAAGCTCAAGCCATTGCAGGAGGCTAATATGCTCAAGGAGAAACAACAAGCCATACTTGCTTCAATTGGTGTACGCTGCGAACGTGATATGGCTCCTGAGCTTTTCAAGAAATATGTGAAACAGAGTTTTGTGATTGATATTAATGGCGATACAATTAACGGTGAAGATGCTCTGAAAATCAACCTTGAAGAACAATACCGTAAACCACTTAGTGGGCGCCATCTACCTGTTTTTGTAGCCGAACACCAGGGCCGTAAAATATACGTTTTCCCTGTTTATGGCAAGGGATTGTGGGGCCCAATTTGGGGATATGTGGCCCTAGAAGATGATCTGAATACTATTCACGGTGTGGTCTTTGACCATAAAGGTGAGACCCCTGGACTGGGTGCTGAGATAACAGAGCAATGGTTCCAGGAACAATTCAAAGGTAAAAAAATCTTTGATGACAATGGCAATTTCGTTTCAATTGCCGTTGTCAAAGGCGGTGCTCCAAAAGATGACCCTCATGCCGTGGACGCCATTAGTGGCGGTACTCTCACCAGTAAAGGCTTGCAGGCTATGCTGCATGACTTCCTCGGTGGTTATGTCAATTTCATTAAAAAAGTTAGTGGAAACTAAAAGTTAAACAGTTATGGCTAAGCTATCTAAAGTACTATTAGAACCGTTAAACCTGAATAACCCAATAACAGTACAAATACTGGGTATTTGCTCAGCTCTGGCTGTGACAGTTAAGATGAAGCCAGCCGTGGTTATGGCTCTGTCAGTTATGTTTGTGCTGGCTTTTGCGAATGTGATTATTTCATTATTGCGTAATACAATACCCACACGTATTAGAATAATTGTGCAGCTTGTCGTAGTGGCTTCTCTTGTAGTCCTGGTTGACCAGGTACTCAAAGCCTATGTATATGACATAAGCAAGCAGTTGTCTGTTTTCGTTGGTTTGATCATCACCAACTGTATCATTATGGGACGCCTGGAGGCCTTTGCCCTGGGTAATAAACCTTTGCCTTCTTTCTTCGATGGAATTGGTAATGCAGCAGGTTATGGTATAATACTGGTTATTGTCTCATTTTTCCGTGAACTGCTGGGTTCTGGTACAATCTGGGGTTACCGTGTGATTCCAGATTCTTTATTTGCTCATGG
>JALVRO010000004.1 GCA_027031265.1 Bacteroidales bacterium
CTAGTATGCCCTTGAGCTGTCCTTCTGCAGCAGCTTTCATAGCAGCCTTAATCTCTTCGTAGCTGGTTGATTTCTCCAGACGTACTGTGAAGTCAATAATTGAAGCGTCGAGGGTAGGAACGCGCATCGACATTGCATTAACCTTGCCTTTAAGCTCTGGCAGTACTTTGGTTGCGGCCTTGGCAGCACCTGTTGTTGTAGGAACAATGTTAAAGCTAGCACGGCCACGGCGGTAATCTTTAGCAAGCCCATC
Organism: Bacteroidales bacterium; assembly: GCA_027031265.1. GTDB lineage: Bacteria > Bacteroidota > Bacteroidia > Bacteroidales > S143-33 > S143-33. The sequence goes on from JALVRO010000004.1 coordinate 254, forward strand.
TACAGTTTTCTGGTTAGCTGTAACTGAGTGGACAGTTGTCATCAAACCTTCGATAATACCAAAGTTCTCGTTCAAAACTTTAAGCACAGGAACAAAGCAGTTTGTTGTACAAGAAGCATTCGAAATAATATCATGATCCCATGTGAGCTTGTCATGGTTACCACCCAGGACAAACATAGGTGTGTCGTCCTTTGAAGGAGCACTCATGATAACTTTTTTAGCACCAGCTTGTAAGTGTTTCTCGGACTTTTCGCGAGTGAGGAACAGACCCGTAGATTCAATTACAAAGTCAACACCTACTTCGTCCCAACGCAAATTAGCAGGATCTTTTTCAGCTGTGATACGAATCTTCTGGCCATCGACAATAAGCTGACTATCTTTGACCTCAACATGACCCTTGAAACGGCCATGAACTGTATCGTATTTAAGCAGATATGCCAGAGCATTTGCCTCTGCCAGGTCATTAATGGCTACAACTTCGATATCAGGACGTTCGTGTATGATTCTGAAAGCCAGACGTCCTATACGACCAAAACCGTTTATACCAACTTTTATTTTACTCATAGTTAATAAGTTTTTATTTTTTTTTTCGCAAACAAATATACTAAATCTGTGTGATAAAAAGCAGGTGTTTTGTCATAATTATTTCAAACGATTGATAGTAGCGGTTTAACCCGTTTAATTCATAAATTTTACATGACCTTAATTATAAGAGGGTTAATCATCCAGAAATAAGATTGGGACAGGCTGATTCAGAAAAACTTGAATTTCTTACTTTTTCTCAGTTGTCAGGATTATTCATAATAATTCGGGATAAAATTTTAACCAACTTCGCTTATCTTGCGCAATTTTTCTTTCTGTAGCAATTTAATATCCCGTATCTTCAGATCTATATATCCTGCTTCAGCAAATTCACTCATAATGCGGCAAGCACTTTCGCGTGTGGTGTCCAATAGGTTGGCAAACTCTTCGCGCGTAAGGGGCAGGGTGAACTCATCTGATTCGAATATTTCATCAGCCAGGAACAAAAGGGCTTCTGCTACCTTCCCTCTAATCTGTTTTTGAACACGGTTCACACACGTACGGAAATTCTCCAGCTCGTTCTTGCTCATTATCTCAATTATTTCGTAAGCAAACATACCATTGCGATAGAGAAATTGCTTGAATACTTCTGCATCAATAAAGCAAACTTCACACTGGGTCAAAGCTGTCACGGAATAATGATTTATTCTATCACCGATTGCAGTCGGCACTCCAATGTATGTCGGAGCTTTGGTTATTTTCATTATTTGCTCACGTACTGGTCCTTGAAGATGATATTTTACAATGCCTTCACTCAGGTATGCTATATTGAGAGAAAGGGCTCCTTCTCGAATAATATTTTCTCCACGTTTGAAGCTAACCCTTGCACAATGTGATGCTAATGTCTGTAAATCATCTTCTTTCAGAAACTTAGCAGCCTCAGATTTAAACTCGCATGATGTGCATTCAAGCTTTTCCATAAATCATAATTTTTTGTGATGAAGCTCACATTTTTCGTTAAGGTCAATCACAATAGTGTCTAAGCCACATCACAGCCATTTTATTGATACCCGCCACAAAGACAGATATCTTAGCAGTGGACAAAAAATCCATCAACAAATTAAAAACTTTTAGCCATGGAAACAAAAAAAATGTGTTTGGTCCTGGTAACAGGCAGTATGGATAAGCTTACTGCTGCTGGTGTTATGCTCTCTGGAGCAATTGCAGATGATTATCAGATAGATGTTTATGCTCTCATTCATGGTGCAAGAGCATTCCTCAAAGCTAATGCAGATAACCCAGAAAATCTCAGAATGGCTGAGAATACAGATTTGAGGCCTGAGTTTGAGGCTGCTCTCAAGCGTCTCAATGTTAAGCCATGGATAGAATTCTTCCGTGAGGCAAAGCAAATGGGTGATGTAAAAATCCACGTATGTGGACTGGCAGGTAAAATCTGGGGTGGTGAAAAGCTCGAAGACTTTGATCCAATTGTTGATGATATTGTGGGTATTAATGAGTGTATAACAAAGCTCCAGGAAGCAGATATTCAGGTCGTTCTGTAAAAAAGTTGCCCTGACAATCAGATGTTTAACCTAAAAACTAAAAGCCATGACAGAAGAACAGCTCAGACAAATCAAGCCAGATAAGGTCGTTGATGCTCGTGGTACAGCGTGCCCAGGTCCACTTCTGGCAGCCAAGAAAGCTATTGGCGATATAGACAAAGGCCAGATCATGGAGATACTTTCTTCGGACGAAGGAACAAAGCGTGATGTTCCTAAGTGGGCAAAGAAAAAAGGCCATGAGTATCTCGGCACAATTGAAGAGAATGGCTATTTCAGAATTTTCTTGCGTAAGTGAGCCTTATTGTTTCCAGGCACGGCCCAAAGGCCGTGCCTGCCATGTAATAAAATCTATTACATACAGACGAAAAATAATTAATTCAGAGGACCATGAATGACACTAAGCCTAAAATACTGGTTTTTTCAACAGAAAAAATATCAGATCCTGCCATTGACCTGGCAGGACTACTAAAAATGCATTATCCATCTTCTGTATATACAGTGACAGTGCCATGCTCTTCGTCTATCAAGCCACGCTGGATAATGCACGCCTTTGAGGTAGGTTTTGATGGTGTGTTTATAGCAGCTGATGGTACAGACTGTCCGTATAGTGAGACCTGTACCGAGAACACATCTGAGATTGTACGGCAGACACAGGAGATTATGCGACAAAAAGGTCTGGAAACAGCCCGGCTAAAGATGGCTGCTATTTGCTCTGTATGCTCAGAGGCATTCGTGCGGCAGATAAAAAATTTCTACGACTTTCTGATAAATCAAAAACAACAGGAAAATGCTTGAGCCAAAAAAACATTATGATGTCCTGGTAATTGGTGGCGGTATAGCAGGACAGGAAACAGCCCTGAACCTAGCAAATCTGGGATACAAGATTGCTCTTGTAGAGAAAGACTATTCCATAGGCGGCAAAATGATTCTGTTGAGCAAGGTTTTCCCTACACTGGATTGCGCTGCCTGTATCACTACTCCCAAAGTATCTGAGACAGCCCGTCATCCTAATATAGATGTGTTCACTTACAGCCAGGTAGAAGATATCTTCAAGCAGGAAAGAGGTTTCAGGTTTACTCTCAGACAAAAGCCACGTTATGTGACCGAAGACTGTACTGGCTGTCAGCTATGTGAACAGGTGTGTCCCGTGGTAGTCGAAGATGAGTACCAATATGGGCTCATCGGACGAAAGGCAATATTTATCCCTCATAGCATTGCCAATCCACGTATTGCAGCAATAGATATTGAGCATTGTACTCTGTGTGGGCTGTGTGAAAACGTATGCCCCCCAAAGAGCATTGATTTTACACAGCAGGAAAGAGTAGACGAGATATATGCTACGGCTGTGGTACTTGCTACAGGTTATAAGCTCTTTGACCCCACTATTATCAAGCGTTATGGCTACGGTAAGTACAAGAATGTGGTCACTGCTATGCAAATGGAGCGCCAGCTGGTCCCTACACGTCCGTTTAATAATATCTTGCGTCCCAGCGATGGTAAGGTGCCTGATAATATTGCTTATGTGCTATGCACTGGCTCGCGTGATGTGACCTTGGGAAATCCGATTTGTTCACAGGTTTGCTGTATGTATTCGACCAAGCAGGCCCAGCTATTGATGGGCGCTCTGCCTATGGCAGATGTGACACTTTATTATATAAATATTCGAGCTTTCGGCAAGGGTTTCTGTGAATTTTACCAGCAGGCACGGTCCATGGGTGTGGGTTATGTCAAAGGCAAAGTAGGCCGCATCTTCGAAAAAGAGGATGGTAATCTTATTCTGCGTTATGAGGACATTGAGACCGGAGAAGTGGCTGAGGCAGAACATGACCTGGTTGTGTTGTCAATAGGTATCTTGCCAAACAAGGATTATCAGAATCTGTTCAAGAATGTCAGAGTTGAGCATGACCCTTATAATTATGTAAGACAGGTTGATGAGCTGACCAGTCCAGCCCGTACATCAGTTGATGGTGTCTTTGTAGCTGGTACGGCTTCTGGTCCAATGGATATCCCAGACACTATTCTGTCTGCTGGAGCTGCTTCGTCCGAGACAGCTAGCTATCTGCGTAAAGTGTACAAAGAGATTCAACCGTCATTAAGTTAGTATCTGGTTAAACATTAAACTTATGTACAAATGAAAATCGGTGTTTATATATGTCATTGTGGATCTAATATTGCTGATCACGTCAATATCGAGGAGGTTAGAAAGGCGATACAGGAACAAACAGATGCTTATGTGGTCAAAGATGTGATGTTTGCTTGCTCAGACTCATCACAGAAAGAGATAGTCGAAGATATTAAGACAAAAGGCCTTGATGCAATAGTTGTGGCATCCTGCTCTCCTAAGCTACATTTACCTACTTTCCGTGAAGTGGCACGCCGGGGAGGCCTTAATCCTTATAAATACATCCAGGTTAATATCAGGGAGCAGTGTTCATGGGCCCACAGTGATGACAAGAAAGGAGCCACTAACAAGGCAATAAGGCTGATAAAGGCAGGCATTGAAAAAGCCAGGTTTAGTGAGGCTCTTGATCCGATCAAAATTGATGCTGTTAATGCCGTGGCTGTGGTAGGTGCAGGTATTGCTGGCCTGCGCGCTGCCATAGAGCTGGCCGATATGGGAACCTATGTGTATCTGATTGAGAGGGAGTATTTTATAGGTGGTAGAGTGACACAGTGGAATGAATTATTCACAACCAACCAGACAGGCCGTGAGATCATCACAAAGCTTTATCATCAGTTGATATCGTACAAGAATATCACGCTTTTCACAGGTGCTGAGATAGTCGAGACCTCAGGTAGTGTGGGAAATATGCAGATCAAGGTCAGGATAAAACCACGTTATGTCAAGCCTGATTGTGTCTTTGACCTGGATAAATTTGAGAAAGCAATAGAGGTGTGTCCAGTGGAGGTAGAAGATGAGTTTAATTTTGGCTTGACCAAGAGAAAAGCTATTTACAAGAATTATCCTGGTGAATTTCCAGAAGTGCCGGCAATTGACTTTGATCATTGCACAAAATGTGGCGAGTGCCTGAAAGTATGTGAAGGAATTGACCTGGAGCAGAAGGAAGAATTCCTCTCCCTTAATGTTGGAGCAATATTGCTGGCAACTGGTTTTGATCCTTATGAGCCTAAGCAAGGAGAATATGGATATGGCCAGGTTAATAATGTGATAACCTTACAACAGTTTAAGCGCTTAATTGAACTTTGTCCTGATGAGCTTGTTTATAATGGCCATAAGGTCCGCAGCATTGCTTACATTTACTGTGTAGGTAGTCGCCAGCAGAATGGGCCTAACCGTTATTGCTCGCGTTATTGCTGTACTGCAGCTATGCACACAGCTTTGCTTGTCAAAGAAAAATACACTGATGTGCGCAATTTCCATTTCACACGTGGCATACGTACTTATGGAAAGCAGGAGCATATTTATCACGAAGCTCTTGAGCAGGGCGATGTTGTTTTCCAGTCTTTCAATGACCCACTTTGTGAGGTAGAGGAGCAGGATGGTAAGCCTGTGGTAAAGATCAATGATTTCTTAACCCGTGGAAAACCTATTGAGCTCGAAACAGACCTTGTGGTGCTTATTACAGGTATGGTGCCTCGAAAGAATAATACTATAGCCCAGCTACTAAAAGTGCCTGTAGGACGTGATCATTTCTTTAACGAAATACACCTCAAACTTAGACCTGTGGAGACTGTCATAGATGGAGTATTTATCTCAGGAGCTTCACAGGGACCTAAAAATATCATGGAATCGGTTAATTCTGCTCTTGCTGCTGCCTCCAAAGCTAATAACCTTGTGAAAAAAGGCTTTATATCAATAGAACCCACAATAGCATTTGTTGACACAGACAAATGCCAATGGTGTGGTAAGTGTCTGGAAATATGTCCATTTGATGCCTTTGAGAAAGTAGAAGAAGGTGGCAAGCAAGTAGCCAGGGTGATTACTTCCCTGTGCAAAGGTTGTGGTATGTGTCTACCTGTTTGTCCTGAGGATGCTTTGCAGCTACATAATTACACAGACGAGCAGATAGAATCAATGATTGATGATCTTATAAGGGCTTGATTAACATAAAACTAAAAAACTACAGTTATGAACCGGACTGTCGACATAATAAAAAAACAGAGAAAGGCCACTGAGGCGGCTAAGGAAAAACTCAAAGAATTTAACCGGATGAAAAAGGCTATTACCAATGCCCTCAGAGAGGGCCCGGCTACTATACCACAGATAGCTGGGAAGATAAATGAGCCAACGGACAAGGTGCTTTATTACTTGATGACCATGTACAAGTTTGGCATGGTCGAGGTGGATTCCATCGACGATATGGATGAGTATTATCTCTATCGCCTCAAAAAGCAGGAAAACAAACAGTAATTAACTAAAACACAGAAAACAAAACCAGCTATGGATACAAAATTCATAAACGAAATAGAGCGTTACGGTGCAGACGGGTTCAAGGCTTGCTTTGATTGTGGTACATGCACGGCTGTATGTAATTTGTCAGAGCCAGGACACAGCTTCCCGCGTTACTTTGTGCGTCTGGCCAAGACCGGACAGAAGGATGAGATACTCAGATCCCGTGAGCTGTGGCTGTGCTATGCCTGTGGTGACTGCTCTGAGAATTGCCCACGCAATGCTGACCCAGCGGAGCTCATTGCTGCCTTGCGAAGATATACTATAGCCAGCTATGAGCCAACAGGCCTGACAAAACTGATTTTCAAAAATAATCCTTTGTACATACTGATCACATTAGTATTGGCTGTGATTTTTGCAATGGTTTTGCTAAGTTTTCGTCCTGAGTCTGGGGTTAGTCGTTGGCTGTTTCAGTACGTCGATTACCAGACCATACATTATGGTGGTATATTGCTAGCTTTGCTGCTGATACTTAGTATAATATACGGCTTTGTCCGCAGCATCAAGAATTATGCAGCAGATGGGAAAGCCAAGTTCTGGGAGACATTGAAGCAGACATTAGTCGAGATAGGTGTGTTCAAGCGTTACCAGAGCTGTGATATTTATGATGACTCTTATTGGTATAATAAGCCCTGGTTTGTGAAGCCATGGTTTTTGCACTTTTCAATATTCTGGGGATTTGTGTTGCTCTTTGTAGCTACAGGTATGGATTATCTGTTCAAAGATCCAAATGTGGACGTATGGTGGCCTACCAGGATACTTGGTACCCTTGGTGGATTATTGCTTATGTATGGATCTACATTGATTGTTGCTTATCGTTTGGTTAAGCCAACAAAGATTTATCAGAGCACAAAGATGGCAGACTGGATATTCCTGGCATTTATCTGGCTGACAGGCTTTACTGGATTCTGGCTTGAAGTAGCCATTTTTGCCCACAATCATAGTATATTGACACATGTAATTCTCTTTGCCCATATAATCTGTGCAGCAGAGATGTTCCTGTTATTTGCATTCTCCAAATTTGCACATGCCCTTTATAGGCCAATAGCCTTGTATAATTATTTCAAAACCAAATCATAAACACCACCTTATGCGACGTTTACTTTACATATTATTGGTTGGTTGTGTTTTTTCTTTGACGTGCACACACCAGCAGCCCTGCGGGAAATCCCCTGCC
>JALVRO010000005.1 GCA_027031265.1 Bacteroidales bacterium
CTATCTGTCTCTTTGTAGAGCTGTATGAAGCATACACTCTTGTTGGAGAGGGTCTCCAGAAGTTTTAGTGCATTATAATATGATTCGAGGTGGTGTGGTGTGACCATTGGGTCTGTGTTGTCAAAGTCACGTGTATTGGCAATAAGAGCATATTGCAACATACGAAGGGCATTGCGGTAGTCTTTCTTTTTCATGTATACATAACCGATGTTGATGTAAGGGATAATCATGTTTGGGTTATGCAGGCCGTAAAGCTGCTTAAAATAACGTATGGACCGCTTGTAATAAACTACAGCTGAGTCATAATTTCCGTTTGTGTAGTATATGCCACCAATGTTTGTCAGTATAATAGGTATTCTATATGATAGTGTATCCTGCTTTTTGCTCATACTCAGGATTTTGTCATAATACTGTATTGCAGTTTCGTAGTTCCCCATTTTACGGTATACCACAGCGATATTATTCAATAGTCCCAGGATCTCAGGATGATCAGGAGGGAAATATTTTTTGTACAGGTCAAGGGCAGCAGTATAATACTGCAATGCCATGTCATATTGCTTTAGTGCATTATATGCAATACCCAGGTTGATATAAGCGTTTGTTAGCTTAATATTGTCAGCACCATAAAGCTTGATGTAAATATCGACAAGCTTGGTAAGGTATTCTTTGGCCAGGGATGGCTGTTCTTTGGCCAGGTATATGTTGGCAATTGCCAGTAGTGATGCGGCATATTGTGGGCTATTTTCACTAAAATATTGTGCTGTAAGTTTCAGGAGTTTTTGCTGTATTTTCAGTGCCTGGTCATAGTTGCCCAGGTTTATGTAGACGTATGAGAGGTTATTTAGAGTCTGCAGCAGGTTTGGATTGTCCTCTCCATAGAGAGCTTTCTGAATGTTTAGTGCTTGCTCGAACAGGTTTAGTGCCTGGTCGAACTTACCCAGATTGGCATAGAGAATGCCCAGGTTACCATAAAGCCCGGCAATCTGTGGGTTGTTGTTTCCATGTATGGACCGTGAAATTTTAATTGCTTTGATAAAATAATTTTCTGCACTATCAGTTTGTCCCAGGTAAAGGTAAGCCTGTCCCAGGTCGCTGTAAAGGTTTACCATTAAGTCTGATTTCTCACCAAATTGTTCAATAGCCACGGATTTGAGGCTATCAAGAGCCTGGTATGCTTTTTTGTACAAGCCCAGCTGTAGATAAACGTCAGCTAATGTGTATCTGGAGATTGTGTAATTTTTTAGACTGTTGTTTTGCCAGAAAATATTACATGCTTGCTGTAGTTTCTGGGCAGCCTGGTCGAATTTATTTTGTTTTCGTAGTTCCTGTGCTTGCTGAAAGAGTTGTCTGGCTGTCTGCAAGTCTTGCTGTGCAAAGAGGCTGACAGAGAGGAATAATAGGAGGATAAAAATAATACGTTTCATGGCTTATTGTTTTTTGCATTTGAGCCGCAGGGCTTGTGCAGCAGGTGTATAGCCCATGGAAGCTGCCTTTTGATAAAGGGCACAAGCCTGTAGTTGTTGATTTAGTTTTTCTAATAAAAGAGCTTTTTTGTAATAAAATTCTGGATTTTCGGGTGCCAGGTTGATAGCCCGGTTAATGTCAGAAAGGGCTTTGTCAAATTGTTTCATACCCTCGTAAGCAAGGGAGCGGTTCATATAAACAGCAGGATTGTTAGGGTCTAAACCTTGTGCATGGTTTAGATCCTGCAGGGCTTGCGAAAAATTACCTTTGAGAGTATAGGCAAGCCCACGGTTGATGTATGGTTCTGCCAGTTGAGGATTTGTTTCCAGAACTTTGTTGAAAAATGAGATTGCAGTGTCGAGTTTGCCCAGTTTGCCGTAATAAATACCCAGATTTACCAGAGCTTTTGTGTTTCGAGGGGCAAGCATCAGAACCCTTTTGTAATTGGTAAAAGCACTGGCCAGGTCACCAAGGTAATCATAAGCAATGCCTCGCTCTATAAAGGCGTCCACAAAATCTACTTTTATGGCAATAGCTGTGTTTAGATCATTTATTGCATCACGAATAAGGGCTGTGTCACGTGTGAGCTTGCCTAATTCGAATTTGGATGTCCCACGGTTGTAAAAAGCACTAGCATAGTCAGGTTTTCGTTCTACAGCACGGTCAAAGTCTTTTATTGCCTGCCTGTATAGCTTAATTGCTGCCTGGTGCTTCCCTGCTTTTGCTGAATCTGATGCCATTCTGGACATAACACTACCCAGATTATTCCATGCCATAACAGCCCTGGGTGTCTTGCGCACAGTGTCTGTCCACAAAGTAAGGCTATTACGCCAGACGTGTATTCTATTGATAGTCAGTGTGATAAGAAAAAGTGAATAAAGACCAAAAAGCACCAACGCAATTTTGTGCTTATTCTTCCTCACCTGTTCCCAGAAGTATGATAACACAAGGAAAAAACCAATGGATGGGATGTATGAATAACGGTCAGCATAAACAGCACTCCCCACAGGTATTAGCTGCAAGAGGAACACAATATTTAACACGAAAAAAACAATCCCGAATGTGGCAAGATAATGGCCTTTTTTATACCACAGATAAGCCAGATAAAGAA
>JALVRO010000006.1 GCA_027031265.1 Bacteroidales bacterium
TCTCCACATGCCTGGAAAAATCATTCGACACAGGTACTTTAAAAACACTGGAAAAATCCTGTAACTTTTGCCCGTTCCTACCATAAACCATGTCCACGGCCACACCTGCTCTAAGAAAACCCCTGACTAGGTGATAAGCGACATTACCAGTACCAATGATTGCTATGCCCATTTGCTACAAAGATTGTGGATTTGTGACTCTATTTCTTTCACAAATTTAATCATTCTGTGGTTAACCAATCAATAGCTTCATTAATATCATCAAAAACTTTTCGCTTGATATCCCTGGCCTTAAAATACGCATCTCCAATAAAACTTTCAAACCCAATGCTGGTATGATAATCAGACGGGTATAAATAAGCTATTCTATTAACTCCACCTTCTACTAACCCTCGGGTTATAATATCAATTATCCACCTGACAATGTCTTCTGTCAGAGGATAAACAGCCTGTAATGCATCTACAACTATCTTCCTCACACCTGTCTTGCGCTGAGCCTCAAGAAACTGCATCATCTCACTCTTAAACTCCTCCTCACTAAGCTGCAAAACATCTGGCAACCACTCCATATACAAAAAACCATTATCCTGATCATGGGATATTATTAAATAATCAGACTTATACAAAACCTCTTTAAACATCGCTCCAGGCCTTTCCATTTAATTACAGAAATATACAAATTTTCATGTCACTTCTCCACCTTATTCCCTAATTTAAACAACGTTTTTGACCTAACATACTTTTACACATCTTATTCAAATGCTAAAAATAAACATAGTCTCTACACGACATACTTTATCTTTTTGCATCAATTTTGACGAAAAAATTGTTTTTTACTAAAAATTTTAGCATTTTTATTCTAAACTAAAATCACATTACAATGGGAATTTTCGGACGCTTAGGTAAAATTTTCCAGGCAGAAGCTCACTCAGCTGTTGACAAGCTGGAAGATCCTATCAAAATGGCAGAGCAAGGACTCCGTGACCTCCGCAATAATCTAAAAAAGAGTATCGAAGCCCTTGCAGAAGTCAAAGCCATGGCCATCAGGTCCAAGAACGAAGCTGCTAATTATAAAGCACAAGCCGAACAATACCAGGCTAAAGCTGTAGAGCTTCTCCAACGCGCACAGCAGGGCGCACTCGACCAGGCCGAAGCTGAAAGACTCGCAGCAGCTGCTCTGCAAAAGAAAAACCAGATGCTACAAAGTTACCAGACAGCCTGGAATAACTATCAACAATATCAGGCCCAGGTAGATAAACTCGAAGCTACCATCCGTAACCTCAAACAGAACATACAGAAATGGGAGAACGAAGTTAGAATGCTTCGCGCACGTGCCAGCGTCGCAAAAGCCACTAAAAAAGTCAACAAAGAGCTGGCCAATATCGATTACTCCAGCACAGTGAGCATGCTCGAGAGAATGAAAGAAAAGGTAGCTAAAGAAGAGGCTCTTGCGCAATCTTATGGTGAGCTGGCATCTGAAAACAAATCAGTTGACGAAGAAATCGATCAGGTGCTCGCTGATACTAACCTGGACACAGCCCAGGAACTGGAAGCCCTCAAAGCTCAAATCGCTGGTACTGCCCTGCCAGAAAACGAACAAACCCAGGCTCTTCCAGAATCAGATATTAACACAGAGCTTGACCAGCTCAAAAATCAAATGGGCTCACAGGACGAGAGCAGCGAATAAGCATCACTGTAACGAAATTCTTTACAAGGGAAGCTCTCGGAGCTTCCCTTTTTTTATGCAAGGTCTTGTAAAAATTATTTACATTTGTATGGTCGAGAAAATGAAAAAAAAGCACACATTATGAAATTATTACTGGTTTTTGCTAATAAAATTAGCTATACACCCAAAATCAAAAACCTGGATTGGGTAGAAGACAAAACAGAGACCGAAACTTACGAAAACATTTTAGTAGCCTTCATTCACGTTGAAGAAAAAGACATGGAAGACCCTAAAAAAAGCGAAACCAACCTGGTTAAAAACCTCAAATGGGCTGCCCGGAAAAACGAAACTAAAAAAATACTCTTACACTCTTTTGCACACCTGTCCGAAAGCAAAGCAACCCCTGAATTCACAAAAGAACTACTCGACAGGGCGCAAACAAGGTTACAGAATGCCGACTATGAAGCATATCAATCACCATTTGGTTATTTTCTAGACATTTCAATGGAATGGCCTGGCAGGTCACTTGCTCGCGTCTTCAAAAACTTTTAAATAATGAAACACCTCTTTGCCACATATCTTTTCTTTTTTACCGTACTTTTCTCCTTTGGGCAAATAAAAATTGATACCAGATTCGAAGCTGCTAATGCTCAAATCTTTCGTGTCAACTCACAAAAAAACGAAATACTCTTTCGTCCTGACCTAAAAAAAAATCAAACCACACGTTGCTGGTTCTTTTTCAAAACCTGGGGTTTCTCCAGAAATAAACCCCTGAAAATAACCGAGTTCAATGACCAGAGGGAACTCATTCCCACCTATGCTGTCTATAGCTCTGACCGCAAACACTGGCACAAAATAAAAGCTCAACAAATCACTGAACACATCTTCAATTTCCTAATCCCCACAAAA
>JALVRO010000007.1 GCA_027031265.1 Bacteroidales bacterium
GCCACATAAGGGATACCCATTTTAGTAAGTTTTCTTGCAACCCTCTGACCAATTTTGTCATAACCTATGAGTATTATATGCCCGCTCACATCCGCGCCTTTAATTTCATATTCTTCAAAATCCTGAACTTCTTTGTCAAAGATATCAGCAATTCTATAAATGTTTTTAATAATAAACGGTGTTAAAATCATTGAAATCACCACTACAACCACAAGTTTTTGAAGCAAAACATTATCAACAAGATTGTATTTGCCAAGAAGCGCAAAAATAACAAAAGAAAATTCACCTATTTGTGAAAGTATAAAAGCCGTTTTTATGGCAACCCTTTTATGTTTTACAAATAAAAAGAGCATAAGATAAATAATACCGGCTTTAAACATCATAAACGCAATTGTCATTAAAAGTATCGAAAATATATTATGTATTACAAAATTCAAATTAACCATCAAACCGACTGATAGGAAAAACACACCCAAAAGCAGGTCTCTAAACGGCACAAGGTCAGCTTCTATCTGGTATTTATATTTCGTCTCACTCAAAATCATACCCGCCAAAAATGCTCCAAGCGAATAACTTAGTCCGAAAAAATGCGCAATTTCAGCAGCGGTCATCACAACTAAAAGTACAGTAGCCATAAAAATTTCATCCGAACGTGTTTTTGTGGCCTGTGATATTACAAAAGGGGCTATAAATTTCCCGTATATCCAAATAAAAATACCAAGGGAGATAAACCCTCCGATAGTTTTTAATACAAGCTGGGTTAAATTTGCATCCTTGTTTACAAGAATTGAAATTGCTATTAAAATAGGAATAACGGCAATATCCTGAAATAGAAGTATTCCAAGGGAAATTCTTCCGTAAGGTTTGCTTATTTCCCTGCTTTCGTTAAGAAGTTTAAGAACAATTGCGGTGGAACTAAGCGCGATAGCCGAACCGATTATCAATGCTATTCTTATATCTATATCAAAAGCCCACCAGAAAAACAGACCAAACACCCCGCTGACAATCGCCATTTCGGCAAAACCGAATACAAACACCTCTTTTTTCATGGATTTCAGTTTCTCGGGAGAAAATTCAAGCCCAATCATAAACATTAAAAAAACTATACCCATCTCAGCCACGATTTCTATCGTATGCTTATCAAGATGAAAAATATTAGAAATAACTATACCGGTAAAAATATATCCGATAATAGGCGGAATTTTAAACTTTGCAAAAGGAATGTTAAATAAAAGGGCAATAAAAAGTATTGCAATTACAATTAATACAGGACTAACCATTAATAACCTTAACATATACTTTTCTCTCTCTCGGTCCGTCAAAATCAACAAGAAAAATTCCCTGCCATTCACCAAGAACCACATTTGCGTTATCAACTATTAAAGTAATATTGCTTCTTAAAAACGCAGCTTTTAAATGCGCTCTTGCATTGTTATGCTGATAATCCCTAAACGGCACAATATCTTTAAGCATTCCGAGTAAATCCCTTTTTAAACTAGAATCAGTTTTTTCAAAAATAATAACACTTGCAGTGGAATGCGGGCAAAACACCGTCACAATCCCGTCTTTTATACCGCTTTTTATAACAGCTTCTTTTATATCTTTTGTAATGTCTATTACTTCCGATTTATATTTTGTTTTTATTTTTATCTCTTGCATTGTTCTCCTTTGTTAAAAATTCTTTTAAAAGTTTGTATTCCCTTTTGTCAAAATATCTCGTTTTACCTGTTGGAAGTGCATTTAAACTCACCCATCCGTAAGAGAGTCTTTTTAAATCCAGCACATCCCTTCCGAAATGTGCAAAAAATCTTCTAAGTTCCCTGTTTTTACCTTCTCCGATTGCAACTTTGAGAGTTGAATATTTAGGAGAGTTTTTAATTATCTGATAACTTAAAAACGGTTTTAGTTTTATAGAGTTAATATCTGTTTTGTCATGAGCACCCTCAGTTCCAACCTCAACCCCCTCCATCATAGCCGTTTCCATCTCAGGGGTAATATCGCCTTTGATTCTCAGTTTATAAACTCTTGGCAAGTCTGAGTTCATCAGAGCATGCGCAACTTTTGGGGAATCTGTCAAAATCAAAAGCCCTTCGGAATTAAAATCAAGCCTTCCCACCGGTATAAAATGTTTGAATTTCTTAGGAAGCGAATCATATATCGTTTTTCTTCCCCTGTCGTCTTTTTTGGTAACAAGCTCTCCTCTTGGCTTGTTGTAGACAACACACGTATATTTCGTACTTTTCTTAACAGGCTTGCCGTTTAAAGAGACTTTATCGCCTTCTTGTACTTCAAAGCCCGGTTCTTTTATTATTTTGCCGTTTACTTTGACTCTTCCGTCAAATATAAGTTTATCGGCATCTCTTCTTGAATAAGTCGTATGATGACTTATAAATTTGTTTAATCTCATTTACTCCCTTTAATTAGTTGTGATAGTTGTGAAGTTGAGAAGTTGTGAAGCACTTCCCTACTTCCTAACTTCTCTACTTCTCTACTTCCCCACTTTTCTACTTCCTCACTATTTAATTCCCGCTTCAACAAGATGATGTATGTGAAGCACGCCTACAACC
>JALVRO010000008.1 GCA_027031265.1 Bacteroidales bacterium
TTGGGTCTATTACAGCCACTCCCATTTTGGCATAATCAATCGCCACTTCGCCTTTATCATTTTGACACTCTTTTGGCGTAAGTGCACCTGTTGGGCATGCATACATACAAGGTATGTCATCACACATGAAGCACGGTCCCGTCCTCGGTATAAAAAATGGCGTGCCTATCGGTGCGTTATCACCCGGCGCAGCCAAAAAAAGAGTGTCAATTTCCTTTCCGTTAACAATCATTTTATTATCTCTGTTTTTACATGCTTCAACGCATAAACCGCATCTTATGCATGTTTTTATAAATTCATCCTCCTCAAGGGCTCCTGGAGGTCTTAGAGTTAACGGTTTGTTTTTGTTTTCTTCTGCAAAACCGCTAACAACTGCACCGGCAGCGGTAGCCGCCGCCGAGAGTTGAATCAGATTGTTAAGAAAGGTTCTTCTATCCAAAATATCTCCTAAGCTTTATAAATTTTAACTGCCGCTTTTTTATAGTCTGTTTCTTTACTTAACGGACAAGTTGCATCAAGACAGACTTTGTTGATAAGGATTTTTTCATCAAACCATGGAACATATACAAGTCCTTTAGGTGGTTTGTTTCTTCCTCTTGTTTCTACTCTTGCTTTAACTTTACCTCTTCTTGATTCAACCACTACAAGATCAAATCTTTTCAGACCGAGTTTTTTAGCGTCATCAGGGTTCATATAACAAAGCGCTTCTGGCATTGCTCTATAAAGTTCAGGAACCCTCATTGTCATTGTTCCACTGTGCCAGTGTTCAAGAACCCTACCTGTACATAGCCAGAAATTGTAACCTTTGTTGTCGTATTTCGGATCTTCAGGATGCACCATAAACGGTCTCCAGAAAATTTTCGCTTTGTTTGGAAGAGGATATTTTTTACTTGTTTTAGGACCTTTTAAATCACCTTTTTTAAGTGCTTTAAGAAGCGGTCCGTAAAATGCGAATTTTTCACCAGGTTTAGCATATTTTCTTGCATATGGATCGTAATCAACGTTAAATCTCCATTTAGTCTCATGTCCGTTAACAACAGGCCATCTTAAACCTCTTACTTTATGGTATGTATCAAAATCAGCCAAGTCGTGTGCATGTCCAAGACCGAATTTTCTGTATTCTTCCCAAAGAGCTTTTTGGATAAAGAATCCATATCCTTTAAATACTTTTCCATCACTTCCGACTACATTTCTAAAATCTCCCTCAGCTTCTGTGTTTGGATGCATTTTTCCAGTTTGCGGATTTTTAGCGATCGGATCTGGCCATGGGAAGTTTTTATGATATTCAGGTCTGTTGAATAATACGTCAAACAGTGTATCATCTTCTGAATATCCCATTGCTTTTGCTTTATCAAGAACATTTGGCAATACTGTTCCGTTTGGTAATTTCCATTCTTTCCAGACTTCTTTTAATTTAAATCTTTTTGCAAATTCTGCAATTGTCCAGATATCTGTCATAGCATTACCCGGAGCTACAACTTGTTGTCTCCAGTGTTGAGTTCTTCTCTCGGCATTTCCGTATGCTCCCCATTTTTCATAAATCATGGCAACCGGTAAGATTAAGTCAGCAACCCTTGCTGAAACTCCTGGATAACATTCATTTACAACAATAAAGTTATCCATGGTTCTTGCGGCTTTTAGCCAGTGATTTGCATTAGCGGTATTTTGCCATGGGTTGTTTACGTGTACCCATACCCATTTTACATTTCCGTCTTCAATTTCTCTCATCATTTTTAAGAAATGGTTACCGACTTTCGGATTAATTGTACCTTCTGGAATTTTCCACATTTTTTCTGTAATTTTTCTGTGTTTTGGATTTGCCACAAGCATATCTGCCGGAAGTCTGTGTGCAAATGTACCAACTTCCCTTGCAGTACCGCAGGCACTTGGCTGACCGGTAAGAGAGAATGCACCGCTTCCAGGAAGTGATTGTTTACCAAGGAGTAAGTGAATCATATAAATTTGTTCGTTAACCCAGCTTCCTCTTACGTGTTGGTTGAATCCCATTGTCCAGAAAGATACGACTTTTCTGTTTGGATCGCAGTAAAGGTCTGCAAGTTTTTGAAGTTTTCTTTTGAAGCTTTCAAGTGATTCGTCAGGATCTCCTTTTGCGACTTTTGCCACATAATCAAGCGTATAAGGCTCAAGTCCTTTTTTGAAATCTTCAAAACTGATTTGCCAGTGCCAGAAAGGTTTTTTACCTGCTGCGTGAGTCATTTTCATTTCATCACCGGCTTTCCATTTTCCAATAGGTGATAAAGCAACTGCTTCTTCTTCTGTAACTACTTTTGCAACCTGTTTTGCAACAGTGTCTCTTTCTTTGTCAGTGACATGAGGATTGTTTGGATTTCTAAGACCGTATCCGATATCAGCATGTCCTGTTGCGAAAATTGTATGTTTTTTTACAAAGTCCCAGTTTACCGCGTTTCTTTTTACGATTTCTCTTGCTATATAGTTCATAATCGCAAGGTCTGAGTTTGGTCTGAAAATTATTTCAATGTCTGCAAGGTTTGAACATCTGTTTCTATAAGTTGAAAGGTTAACAACTGTATATTTATCAGGGTT
>JALVRO010000009.1 GCA_027031265.1 Bacteroidales bacterium
ACACCAAAATTAATTAATTTATTTTTTGCCTTTTCATTATAACAACCATAGCCTATTATACAATTGACTGGAATATCGCCTTTGACTAAAAACTCTGCTTGTTTTTTTCTCTTAATATCTAAGTTTCGTGACCTCCCCAAAAAGAGCTTCTTACAGCTTTAAAATCAATTATTTCATTTAAGTTATGTATGCGACTTTTATCATAAAATATTGTAAGTTTGTCTGTTGCATGTCCATCTGAAAAATAGAATGTTAAATTTAATCTATAAATTTCGTAAACAGAACAAGCTATGTAAACAATATCTTCTGCATTTGTGGTTTGCGGTACAAAGTTGCCGCCATGTTGTATTACATAAAGCATAGGCATTTTTACTCCAAAATAAAATGGAATAAAGTCTCCTAAGGTTATTTGTTCTATTATTTTATTGGTTCCGTTTGTAATATTTACTTTTTTATTTAATCTTGTATTAATCAAACTTGTATCACCGATTGAAATATAATTTGGATTTGCATTTTTTGAATTACTATGTGTTATGCCATATTTAAGAATATGAGGAATATTTTCAATATGTGTTATCCTGTATATCTTTATTCTTTCTAAATCCATCCCTTTTCTATCAAACACTAATCAGTAAATCTTAACCAAAATTAATTAATAATTCACATATTTTCAACTGTTTAATTTGCTATTCACCCCGTGCCTTGCGTTTCATCTCTGCCACTGTGGCGGCGGGGTCTGCAGTGCCAAATATGGCACTACCTGCTACCAGCACATCAACGCCCGCCTCCGTCAGGGCGCGGGCGTTGTGCAGACCCACGCCGCCGTCTACCTCAATGAGAAAGTCCAGCCCCATTAGCTCACGCATGTGCGCAAGGCGTTTTATCTTGGTCAGGCTATGGTCAATGAATTTTTGCCCGCCAAAGCCGGGATTAACAGACATGACAAGCACCAGGTCCACAAAAGGCAAAATATCCTGCAGCAGTTCCACGGCAATATGCGGATTGATAGAGACACTGGCTTTCATACCCAACTGCCGGATAGTGGTCACGGTGCGGTGCAGATGTGTACAGGCTTCATAATGCACTGTAAGGATATCTGCCCCGCTTGCTGCGAAACGCTCCAGATAACGGTCTGGCTGTATGATCATCAGGTGTACGTCCAGCGGCTTGCGAGATGCTGATTTTATTTGTTTCAGAATGGGAAAACCGAAACTTATATTTGGCACAAACACTCCGTCCATTATGTCCATGTGAAACCAGTCTGCCTCACTCTTGTTCATCATTTCAATCTGCTCACCAAGTCGCAGAAAATCGGCAGATAGAAAAGACGGTGCTATAAGTGGTGTTTTGTTCATTTTTCTTTATTTTTAGCCAAATCATTTAGACTACAAACTTATGAAAATTTTAGTTACTTCGGCAACGCAGCAGGAAATACAACCACTTATAGACTGGTCCGGAAGCAGCCAGTGGCGCGATGGCATGCTTGTCTTTGAGAAAGGCCAGGCACAGGTGCATGTGCTTATCACGGGTGTGGGCATGGTTGCGACTACCTATAGCCTTATGCGGGCCTTGACAAGGGAGAAATATGATGTGGCGCTAAATTTCGGCCTGTGTGGTGCTTATCCTGATAGCGGTATAGGTATGACAGAGGTTGTAAATATTACCCAGGAGCAGTTTGGAGACCTGGGAGCCATGGATGACCAGCAGTTCAGGACAGTCTTTGACCTTGGACTTGTAGATGCGGGTGAAGAACCATTCACGGATGGCAAACTTATAAACCCACATGAGTTGGAGACAATTGAATATTATGCAGACCACTTGGATGTGCGGGCAATAAGTGTGAACAATACCAGTGGCAATGAGGAGCAGATAAGACAGCGTATGGAACTGTTTGCTCCGCAGGTGGAGAGCATGGAGGGAGCAGCATTTTTCTATGTAATGCTACGTGAGGGCATCAGGTTCTTTGAGATCCGCACTGTGTCTAATATCGTGGAGCGGCGGCAAAAAGAAAAATGGCAGATACCCCAGGCTATAAAGAAGCTTGGAGACACTGCCATTGAAGTAATCAAGTTTTTAGCATGCTCAGAGCTGATGGGCTAAGACTGTTGTTGCTCGTTCTGCCATAGCTCTTTGACCAGCTCAATGAGGTTGTCCAGATATTTCTTATCTAGTCCGAGTTTTTGTGCCAGGCTCAGGCATATCTGATATTCCTGTGGTGCGATTTCGCCGTCAATGAGGGACATATAGATGGCATTGGTTAGTTGCTCCTCTTTTTCTTCCTGGTTGAGAGGAATCTCAAATTTTAGCTTCTCAAGGTTATCGGTCATCTGACGGACCTCTGCTTCGCTAAGTCCATAATCAATAGCACGTTGTGCGAGCAGGTCTATTTCTTCTTTTGTCAGTTTACCGTCGGCATGTGCAACGATCAGAAGGTTAGCAAAATGTTCTTTTTTGATTTGTCTTTGTGTTTTCATAAGTATATTGTTTTGTCTTTTTTTTGTTTAACAAATGGTTCAATAGCCCTGTCATAGACACCTTGCAGGTATGCAATAGCCATACCATAATTAGTCACAGGCACTCCTGCACGTATGGCAGGGAGCAGGCGGTTTTTCAGTTGTTTTGGGGTAATCATGCAGCCACCACACTGTATGACCATAGTATAATCAGTGATAGGCCGTGGCAGGTTATCCAGGCCAGCTACTATGTCAAACTCCAGCTGTTTGCCGGTATAATTGACAATCCATCTTGGGATTTTTACCCTTCCAATGTCTTCGCAAGACACGTGATGGGTGCATGACTCAAGTATAAGCACACGGTCCCCGTCCTTTAGCCGGCCAATCTGTGGCGTGCCTTCAAGGTATTTATCAAAAGGACCCTTTAGCCGTGCCAACAAGACACTAAAACCTGTCAAGGGTATATCCCGCGGCACAGAGGCATCGGCCTTTAGAAAGATTGAGCTGTCTGTGATAGCCAGCTTGGGCTTGATGCCTGTTTTGCGTAAGAAAGCGTCGACTTCCCTCTCTTTCA
The DNA here is from genome assembly GCA_027031265.1 of Bacteroidales bacterium. Classification (GTDB taxonomy): domain Bacteria; phylum Bacteroidota; class Bacteroidia; order Bacteroidales; family S143-33; genus S143-33. The sequence continues at coordinate 3,028 of JALVRO010000009.1, forward strand.
GCACAATAGCCACAGCATCATTATCCAGAATATCACGTATGGCCTGTACTTGTGGAAGGATCAGTCTGCCTGCTGGTGCTTCCAGGTCAATGGGGACGATGAGCATGACAATGTCGCCATAAGAGATAAGGTCGCCAACAAGTGACGGCTGTTTGTATGCTTCCTCTGGTATGGTGCGCTTGATCAGGTTAATCAGGTCATTGAGGTTATCGGGCTTGAGCGCAGAAAATTCAAAAATTTCAACTCCGTATTTTTCGGATATATAGCTTTTCAGTCCAGGCCGTATAGGTTCGAGGTCAGTTTTGTTATGAATGATAAGAAATGGTGTCTCATATTCGCGGAGTTCCTCAATAAGCTGCTCTTCTGGGCGACCAAACTCATTTTCGGCTATGATGATAATGGCCAGGTCAATCCACTCGATTGTTTTGTAGGTTTTTTCCACGCGTTTTTTTCCCAGGTCGCCAATGTCGTCAATACCTGCTGTGTCAATCAGTACCACAGAGCCGAAGCCTGTGATCTCGTACGACTTTCGCACAGGGTCTGTCGTAGTGCCTGCCACGTCTGAGACTATTGCAATGTCCTGACCAGTGAGGGCATTGATAAAAGAGCTTTTTCCTTTGTTGCGGCGGCCATAAATGCCAATATGTGGTGTTCTTTCCTTGGGCATATTTAGTTTGCTTTGGTTAACAAATCATTGATACGTTCCAGAGCTACGAGAGCTCCCAGAGGGATAGACACACCCCGTATGGAAGAATAAATATCTGGTTCGCGTGGGTTGATGCGTATAAGAGGTGCGTCAAAAGTTATAGCAAGGTTTTCACAGGTCATGCGCACAGTAGGAACGGCAGTGCCTGCGCCTATTTCAATGATTGCAAGATTTGCTTTTTTCTCCCTGAGAGAACTAAGCCATGCCTCGAAAGATGCTTCTTGTGCATCAGTGCGGAGCGACACCCATGACCAGTCGCCAAACATCAGGATATTGGGCCTGGCCACACGTCCGCAATAAGGACATTTAGGTAAAGGATCAAGTGCCCGGAAAGAGTTCATATCAATTTTTATTTCTACACCGCCGGCTGGCCATATATCTCGATCACAGGGCAGAGTGCACTGCAGATGATGAATAGAGCCGTGTACTTCAACGATTTTGTTCTCCGGAAAACCTGCTTTCTGAAATTGTCCATCTACGTTGGATGTAAACACAAAGTATCCATTGGTTTTGCTTTTAGCCCAGTTTAGCAATATCTGAAGTCCCTTATGTGGTGTTGTCTGTCGGTAGAGGTTGAGCCTGTGGCCATAGAAAGCCCATGCCAAGTGAGGATCCTGCTCAAACCAGCGTGGATTGGCCATCTGCTCAAAGGACACACCCAGCTTGCGCGCAAAAGGATAGGCGCGCCAGAACCCTTCTCTGCCGCGGAAATCAGGTAATCCAGAGTCTACGCCAATACCAGCACCGGCAGATATGAGTAGAGCATCAGCCTGGTGGATAAAATCTGCGGATTTTTCTATGGCTTGTTGCAAATCCATTGCTTATTTATAAATTTGTTTGTGTCTAATGCAAATTTAAAAAATAAAACCTATGAAAAGACTGAGTTTTGTCTTTGTTTTGTTGTTTTCTGTTAGCCTCTTTGCTCAACAGGAAGTAGCATACAAGTTCACAGACGATATCCGTCTGCCCGTTACATCTGTCAAGAGTCAGGATCAGACTGGTACATGCTGGGCATGGTCTACTGTTTCTTTCCTCGAATCTGAGATGATGCGTATTAATGGTATCAAGGATCCTTCTAAGGCTATTGATTTATCGCCTATGTATATCGTAAACAAGTGCTACAAGGATAAGGCTAAGAATTATGTGCTCTGGCACGGGAAAGTTAATTTTGATGAAGGAGGCGAGCCACACGATGTTATCTGCGCTATCCGTAAATATGGTATCGTGCCAATGAGTGTGTATAAGGGAATTAATTATGGCTCAAACAAGTTCAACCATCAGGAGCTCAACAGCGTTTTGAAGGCTTATCTGGAGAAACTGGCTGGTGAGAACAGACTGACTACCGCATGGGAAAGAGGTTTTGATGCCATAGTGGATGCTTACATGGGACCAACTCCAGGGACTTTCACATACAACGGGAAGCAGTACACTCCACAGTCTTTCCTCAAACAAGTGGTTAAGGTTAATCCTGATGACTATGTAGCAATCACTTCTTTCACACATCATCCATTCTATAAGCCTTTCATCCTGGAGATGCCTGACAACTGGGCACACCAGAGTGCTTATAATGTACCACTGGACGAAATGATGCAAATAATTGACAATGCATTGGAGAATGGCTACACAGTAGAATGGGGTGCAGATGTGAGCGAGCCATATTTCAGTATCAAGGGTATTGCCGTTGTGCCAAAGCAGGCTTTTGATACAGTAAACGGACAGATTATTCCAAAACCAAGTTCTTATCGCCGTGGACCAAAGTTTGACTTTACAGAGGTTTATGAAGAGATGCCAATAACACAGGAGCTCCGTCAGTGGGCATTTGAGCATTATACAACTACAGACGACCATGGCATGCATATCATTGGCCGTGCACATGACCAGAACGGTACTGTTTTCTATATCGTGAAGAATTCCTGGAAAACTAATGTTGGCTATGACGGATATTGGTATTTCTCCAAGAATTATGTGTCTTACAAGACTATGAGCATTCTGGTGCACAAAGACGTTATTCCAAAAGATATTCGCAAGAAGCTTGGAATCAAATAAGTGGGAGCGATTCAAAAAGTGAATTTAAGGACAAATATTCTGGAATAATGTGTTTAAGTATTTGGTTTTTTTATGTTTCACGTTTTTGGACATTCTGAAGAGTAACACGATTTGTAAATATTCTTGTACTCAGGCGTCTGGAAACCCATAGTCTGAGATATTTTTAGCGGTGTTTCCAGACGCCTTTCTAATACATGGAATCAATGGTTTATCTCCTGCTAAGCATATTGTCATCCACAATAATAGCAATTACTTTCAAGCTGCAGGACAGGCTTGGGATTAAGCTTTTCCCCATTATCGTGATAAACTACCTGGTGGCGACAATAATGGGCTTTTCTGTGCTGAGGGTTAGCTGGACAGTGGAGCAGATAATAACGCGCCCGTGGGTGCTAACTGCTTTTTTTGTTGGCATAATGCTAATAATTGGTTTCTTTGTCATTGGCCTGTCTATCCAGCGAGCGGGCATCTCGGCTACAATAGTGGCAAGCAAGATGTCTGTCGTAATCCCGATTCTTTTCTCAATCATAGCTTTTCGTGAGCTGGTAACTACGTTGAAGGTAATAGGCCTTGTACTTGCAATAGTGGGGATTGTTTTGACAGTTTTCCCCAGTGGTCATGAAAGGAGAAAGGGACAGCTGCTACTGCCTCTGTTGCTTTTCCTTACCCTGGGCGTGATAGACTCGCTGGTTAAGCTTGGCCAGACACAGGTAGAGGAGCAATTTGTACCGCTTTTTACGGCCTTGAGTTTTGGAATGTCTGCAGTCATTGGGCTGGGCATTAGCATAGCCCGCAGAACTCTGATGGAGCTCATGCATTGGCGTGAGATAATAGCAGGAATTGTCCTCGGCCTGGCTAATTGGGGCTCTATGTATTTCATGATACAGGCCCTGGGTAAGAGCGGGCTGGATAGTAGCGTGGTATTCGGTATTAACAATATTGGCGTTATAAGCCTTTCGGTGCTTCTGGCTTTTATCTTTTTCCGTGAAAGGCTCAGTAGGGTTAACTGGGTAGGTGTCCTTGTATCTATTGGGGCAGCCTGGATACTATCGGCCGTGTGATTATTCTTCGTCAATTTCTACATCTTTACCCTGATAATTATATTTGAGGATAATGTCTTTTTTACCAAACTGCTTCAGGTCGTTGAGTGTGTAAAATTTCATTCTTTTTTCTTTAACATAATTCATTATAAGGCGAAACTTGTCAAACCAGATAGCGTTTCTCTCTGTCGTATATTCATCTGTGAGGCCGTGACCATAAAACATAATAATTTTATTTTGATCAAATGCGCTGTCTATGAACTGTATAACTTGGTCAAGAGTTATCTTGTATTTTTTCCAGTACCTTTCATCAAGAGGGAAAGGGTGAATTATTTGAGGTGGTTCATTTAGATTATAGTAGAATTTCTGTAATCTCCCTAATTTTATGAAGTAAAAAAGATTATGTAATAAGAAAGAGTCAAGCTTTGGAGTGTGTGAACCGTATGGATAACTAAAGTCTGTAATGTCTAGACCATCGTCTCTCATTTTCTTCAGGTCAGGTTTAATCTCATAGTCTAGGTATTTTTCGATTGTACTTGTGTCTAGAAAATCTTTAGCATGGATATGATGGGTCCCATGAAAGCCAATCTCGTGTCCGTCTGCTTGAAATATTTTTATAATTTTCTTCTGTTTTTCTGAAAGTTTGTGATACTTGCAAATAAAATAAGTCATTTTTATGCCTGTGGTCTGAATGTAATTATAATGCTTCTCCTGATAAAAATCTTCCACTGCGTAATCATCTATACAAAAAACAATTCCGGTTATTTTATCTGAGGGTTTTATGGGTTTTTGCTGGTCACAAGAAATTAGTAAGAGTGTGCTGATAATTAGTAATATGGAGGCTTTTTGTCTCATTGTTCTACGTTTTTATTTCCAGAACAATTTTGGGAAATACTGCCTCAATGTCAATAGCACTTGTCAATGTTTTTTGTTGTTTGGTCAATAATTCTTGAGAATAGCATTAATGGGCGAATTTTTATGTCTCTTTACTTTAACCTTTATCCTCAGCTAAATGATGTGTCAACCT
>JALVRO010000010.1 GCA_027031265.1 Bacteroidales bacterium
GTTGACTGGCAGCAGAATTCTAACAATTCCTCTAATGGGAATTATGCTTACTATCGAGAAGAATGGTATGATATGGATACAGTGGACACCTGGTTTGTAACAGATGCCATTACAATAGACAGTTGCGCCACACTTAGTTTCCTCACAACTAACTACCAGGAACACAATAGAATTGGCGTAGTAGTACTTAATAATCAAAATCCAACATCTTCTACGCTGCATGACACTATCTATAACATAACTGACAATTATGACCAATGGAAAAAAATTGAGATTCCTCTTAACGATTTTTCAGGACAGACAATTTACATAGGATTCTACTACTACTGTCCAGGTGATTATGGCGGATGGTGGGGCCTGGATAATATCACAGTCACAGAACCACCAGAGTATGACATGGGTATAACAAACCTCAGCCCACAGAATCTTATGTTTGTTGGTGAAAGCAAAATCCCAACTATCACTGTAAAAAATATGGGAAGAAAAATACAAAATACCTTTGACCTGAAACTATTTGTTCTCAAAGGACCTGACACGCTCTATTCTGATACAAAACACATTACACAGGCAGCCCTCACTTGCAAGAACGACTCTACTTTTTCATTCAAAAAGCTAGCTATAAACGAAAACGGCAACTATAAAATTGTAGGTGTGGTAAAAGCTGGCAACGACAACAATCCTGCTAATGATACACTTAAAGCTGACATATCTGTCATTTCTTTAGCTTATAACAAAAAAGGAATAATTTATTCGTTCATTAAATACTCGCAGTGGTACTCCAAACATCTGGTGCTCGTAAGGCAGGACGATGGCTCCTATTCTCCTCTACAATATTTTGCAAACGATCTCCTTTATGGCTGCTACACAGGAAAATACATACTGGCAACTGACGAAAATAAAATACTTTACCTGATAAATGGCGATAACAAAATCTATGCTTGGAGAAGCCTGGACGAACTGGAAGGTTATATCTCTGGCATTACTTATGATAAAAAAAATAATCACATACTTATTACTTCGACTGTTCCTCACTTAGGTAGCTTCTCTCAATATTGGACAACAAACCTCTATTCCATAGATAGCACATTCAATATCAATCTTTTGCATACATTCGACACGACATATATAGGTGGTATAACTATTGACGATAATCAAAATATTTACGCATTAACAAGAAAAAATGAAGATCAGTATTATCTGGTCAAATTCACAACCAATTCTTACGACATAACAGTAATTGAGCCAATTGGAATACCTTTGGCTTTTTCTCCTGATCTGGAATATGACAACATCAATGAGAAAATATATACTTTTCTTCTTAACGATGACAACAACTCATCTGCTTTGTGCGAAATTACCCCCAGTACAGGTGATCTGACTCCAATAAAAGTATACTATGAGGTGGGCTTTACCTTCACTGCATTGCTGTCTAAACCTGTTGTCAATTTCAATATTACTGATCCCGATAATTTCCCTATACCTAATGCTAAAATCACTGTCCCCAACCATCGTGTATTGTATTCAGACCAATATGGAAAAGCACACATATCATTAGACAAAGGTATATATCAAGCTATTATTTCTTACTCTGGGTACAAGACAGTGGATACAACCTTCGAAGTCAATAACAAAGGTTTGGATCTTAATATCATCCTTTACCCACGGACTCCGTCCACCACAGCAATATCAAATATTAACAAACACATCTCCATTGGGCCTAACCCCACAAAAGACTATCTTTACATAAAAGCCGACAGAAATTACAAACTTCAATTATGGGACATCTATGGTAGATTAATACTCAACACACAAATGTATTCTAACAATATCAGACTTAATATGAGTAATTTACAGAACGGCATCTACTTACTCCGGCTAACAACACCTGACGGTGTCCTCACATACAGAATTCTCAAAAACTAAAAAATTCACCGTTCGTTTAACCTATTATGGGCTATCCTTCAGGGATAGCCCATTTTTATATGTATTTTTTTTGCAAAAATAAAATGAACTATACAACTTTGAATAAAATAAACACCTCAGACAGTGGATATTATCAAAACAACAAGTTTAATCATTGGTTTTCTATTACTTACAACTTTCATCATCATGGCTCTTTACTCATGGAAAGAGAACGAACCCCTGGCGCTCGCTCACTCCATTTATGCAGCCCTGATCCTTCCTTTACCATTTTTGCTCCTCAGTATGGTAGATAAGCGATGGTCACACCTCCTCCTGACTATGCTTGATTCGGCTTTTATTACATCAACAATATTCCTTTTGCTGCCCATCTACCCGGAAAGTAAAAAAATACGTATGCCCCAACCCCGAGGTCGCATCGACGAACGGGATGTTATGTTTTCGCGTGCCGAGCTTCAGCCAGGTACAAAAAATTTCCAGCAGTATTATACTATGCGTCCCGACCGTCGCCATTTAGATGATATTTTCCGTCAAAATCCCGGTTTACTCTCCCGCCAGGCAAGTAAATATGACCCTATAACCTTTGCCGTTGCAGAGGCCAATTTTCAGACTGTAGCATATCTCAAGCACCACGTCGATGGAAAACCTAATAAAGAAAAAATACTCATTGATGCTCAGCAGATTAGCAGTTTTATCAAGACATGGCTAAAAAAACTGGGAGCGCACGCCGTTGGCTTCACCCGGCTACGTGATTATCATCTTTACACAGTGCGCGGAAGAAATTACAATTATGGTGAGCCTGTGCACAACGAGCATAAATATGCTATTGCCATCATTGTGGAAATGAGTAAAGAAATGCTTGACGCTGCACCAAACGGCCCAACTGTCATGGAATCATCGCAGCAATATCTCACTGCTGGGAACCTGGCCATGCAGATAGCACAGTTTATCCGCAATCTGGGGTTTGAAGCCCGCGCACATATTGACGGAAATTATGAAGTAATTTGCCCACTGGTAGCTCGTGATGCTGGCCTGGGAGAAATAGGACGAATGGGTCTGCTAATGACCCCACACCTTGGCCCCCGTGTGCGTATATCTGTCGTCACGACAGATATGCCTCTAGTCACTGACCCCAAACGTGACTATAGCTGGATGACAACCTTCTGTAATATCTGTAAAAAATGTGCTTACAACTGCCCATCCAAGGCTATTCCCACCATTCCACCACGTCTGATAAAAGGCGTCAGACGATGGCAAATCAATCAAGAAAAATGTTATACTTACTGGACACGTATAGGCACAGACTGTGCCCGTTGCATTAGTGTATGCCCGTTTGCACACCCCGATAATTTGCTGCACAATACCATCCGCTTTTTTATCAAGCACTCATACCTGTTCGCAAGGTTTGCACTGAAAATGGATAATCTTTTCTACGGCCGCCATCCACGCCCACGTTGGCCCGCATGGATACCAGGCACAAAAAACAGGCGGCATGAGCAAGCTCATGCCGCCAATAATATCAAACACGAATTTACTTTTGTACCGAAAAAGTATGATATCCATGACAAATCATGATAAAATATACCCATACTACAGAGAAACAGGCCAATTAACTTAAAGCTATGCCAGTAGACTTTTTTTGTTTGCTTTATGAAAAAATACAAATTACAAAAAAAGCATTTCGGTATTATTGAACTTTGACAGTCAATCGGTATAAAAGCATTTCAAAGTCTAACATGTAAACAACTAGAATAGCCTACTGTATATCTCATCTGCCATTTTATCGATAAACCGCTGTGGTAGCTCCACTTTAGCCTTATTAAGCAATTGACGCCACTGTTCGTCAATTCGTAAAATATCCTCCAGATCTAACGATAAATCTATGTTTTCCACGTTGTTAAGCACAACATAGAAATGGTAAAATTGCTTCATTCACGCGGTCTTTGGGGTTTTCTATCAAAAAAACGCATGCTTGGTGATATTATTTCACAGAGTCAGCAGATTTTTCTTTCTCTGCTCTCACTGCTGTGCCATAAACGACTATGGCCATAACTTCAGAACCTGTGGTAGCATTGATCCTCAGCGCTATTATAGCATTTGCTCCACGGGCTTTGGCCTGCTCAATCAGATTATTGAGAGCATCATACAAAGCCTTGCGTGGGCGGCTCATCTTGTATTCACTAACCGCCGTGACAAGACCAATGGTCCGAACTATTTTATAGCCAGGTATAGTCTCTGTGGTGGTAATCATTTTTATTCATTCTCTAGCTTGACAGCTGTTCCATAAGCCAGTATCTCAGCCATGCCCTGCATAACATTAGAAGTGGTGAAACGAATATTTACAACAGCATCAGCACCCAGTGACTCTGCTTCTTTGACCATACGACCAAAAGCATCATCACGTGCCTCGCTCATCAAAGTGGAATACTCACTCACTTCGCCACCTACCAGGCCTTTGATCCCGGCGATAATATCACGCCCCACAAAGCGTGCTCTCACTGTGTTTCCCTTGACAACGCCCAGGACTTTTACAACCTTTTTTCCTGGTACGCTCTCTGTATTAGTTACAATCATGGCTTTATTGATTTAAGAGTTTTCTGACAATTTCTGAGACTTTGCGATTATCTGCCCGTCCGGCAAAACGTTTTGTGGCAATACCCATAACCCGTCCCATATCTTTCATGCTCTGAGCGCCTGTTTCATCTATGATTTTCTTTATCTCTGTGGTAAGTTCCTCCTCACTTAGAGGCTTTGGCAAGTATTCCTCGATGTATTTAGCCTGCATAAGTTCTTCCTCAGCCAGATCATCCCGACCTTTTGATTTGTAGAGCTCTGCAGATTCCTTGCGCTGCTTGACCATTTTTTGTAAGACTTTCAGCGCCTCGGCCTCCTCTATCTCACCAGTTGCGCCTTCGGCTGTCTTCAGAAGTAAAAGCTGTGATTTAATTGCTCTCAGAGCCTCAAGACGATATTTGTCTTTCTGCTTCATCGCCTCTTTCAGGTCCTGATTGATTTTTTCCCACAATCCCATCTTGTATAAATTTTTAGTTTTCTGTGCTTAATAAAGATAAAAAAATATTAAGAATCTAACAAGTTTTCTATTTTGTTTAAAAAATATTTCACCTCAATACAACTAATTCATTTTCAGTTTCATAGAAAAATGTAAATTAAACTTGAAAAAATAATGATTTATTTTCAATAATTCAGATTTTTTATTATAATTTTGTGGGCAAGTGTGTCAAAATGTGGTTAAAAGTGGTAAGCTAACTTTTTAAAATCTTTATCTGCAGAGTGAATAATTTTATAGGACATATCCAGGCAAAACTTGACACAAAGGGCAGGTTGCTTTTCCCTGCTGCTTTCAAGAAAAGCCTCTCTCCAGAGGCCTCAGACAGCTTTGTTATCAAAAAAGATATTTTCGAACAATGCCTGGTGCTTTTTCCAGCTGACGTGTGGAAAGCAATGGTTCTGCAGCTTCAGCAGGGTCTTAATCCATACAATCGCCAGCACAACATGTTTTTACGAAAATTTTTCGCCGATACAGCATCATTATCATTAGACAGCAATAATCGCTTGCTAATACCCAGGCGTCTGCTCTCACTGGTTGGCATCGAACACCAGGTCGTACTTCTGGGTGTGGGCAATAAAATTGAAATCTGGGCTCCAGACAAACTGGAAGACTCTTTTGTCTCAGATGATCAGTATATCCGTCTGGCTGAAAAAATCTTTAACAACCACACACAAGATTGATGAATAGTTCTGGTCCACATATACCTGTACTGCTGAACGAAGCTATAGAAGGCCTTAACATACAGAAAGATGGCGTTTATATTGACGCCACATTTGGCAGTGGTGGACACTCGCGTGAGGTTTTATCCCATCTTTCCCGTCGTGGACGCCTGGTTGCCTTTGACCAGGACACTCTGGCATTTAACTTTGCACCAGATGCAGATAATTTCATCCTTATACACAGCAACTTTATTTATCTTAAAAATTTTCTCAAATATCTGGATCTAACAGAAGTAGACGGCATTCTGGCCGATCTTGGTATTAGCTCCATGCATCTGGATATACCCGAACGTGGGTTTAGCTACCGCTTCGATGCACCCCTGGATATGCGTATGAATACCCTGCAAAAATTCACTGCACGAGATGTGGTCAATGATTATTCACAGGAAGCTTTAGCAGACATTTTATTCAATTATGGAGAACTGAGAAATGCGCGCCAGCTTGCCCGGGACATTGTACAGGCCAGGGAGAAAAAGCATATTAACACAACCTTTGACCTGGTCAATGCTGTCGAGGCACACATACCCCGGAAAATAAAAAATAAAATTCTCTCAAAAATATTCCAGGCAATAAGAATAGAAGTCAATAACGAACTGGAGAACCTGAAAAAATTTTTGCTTGCAGGCTCTGAAGTGCTCAAACCTGGTGGACGTTTCGTTATAATCACATTTCATTCTCTAGAAGACCGTCTGGTTAAAAACTTTTTCAAGACTGGCACCTTTGATGGTGTCCCACAAAAAGACATGTACGGGAACGTGTATACCCCTCTAACACCTGTTAACAAAAAGGTTATAACGCCTTCTGTCCAGGAACAGGAGCTAAACCCTAGAGCAAGGAGTGCAAAACTTAGAATTGCAGAAAAATTATGAAAGACAAAAAAAACACATTCTGGTCTAGTACTAGCGTACTTATCATAACGTTGTTTATTCTGGCTTTACTTGCTGACATTATGAATACTTACGGGGATAAACTACGCTACCGCAAGGTACGGTTGAAGCAGGACATTGAGATATTACACACTAAATACATAGACCTGTACAAAGAACTTTCTAAATATATCTTATACGGGGATATTGACAAAGAAATAAAAGCACGCAATCTAAACCTCACAAGGGGTAATCATCCTCCTTACATTATTTACGTGGACAAAAAACAAAAATAACACAAGGTGTTGCGCAAAAGAGACATAATCCATAGAAGCGGGAAACTATTCCTGTTAGTAGGTATTTTGGCTATAGCAACTATCTTTAGGGTAATAGGCCTGAAAACCTTTCTTAGCAAAAAGTATAAAAACTTTAATATTGGCATCAAAATAGCCCGTGTTTATGGCAACAGGGGAGACATATATTCCATAAACAACCAGATAATCTCGACAACAGCAGTCACTTATGATATTTACTGGGATTCCCACACTGATTATATAAAACGCCATCCTGAGCTTGTAGAAAAAAATCTTCTGGCTCTGGCTGACAGCCTATCCCATATTTACAAGACTTCCACCCAGAAAGTTTATAAATACCTTCTGGGTAAATACAAAAGCAAGTCACGCTTTGTCCCTATTCATCCAAAAGCAAGCGTCACACAGGCCGAAAGAATCAAAAAATTCCCTATTTTCAGAGAAGGCAAATATCATGGCGGTCTAATACTTATCCCAAAAAAAAGACGTATTCATCCCTTTGACAAGTTAGCACACAGATTAATAGGCTCCTGTACATTCGAGAAAGGCCAGGCTAAAGCACATTCTGGTCTTGAGTATTCTTACAATTCACAACTTCAGGGGAAACCAGGCCTTGTCGTCCTGCGCCGTGGTCCTAAAAATATTTCCCTTGTGGACAAAGTCATTATACCACCTGTGGATGGCATTAATATCCAGACAACCATTGACATGAACATACAATATTTCCTCGAACATGCCCTGGAAAAAAGATTAAAAGAGCTCAAGGCGCAGCGTGGAATTGGCATTGTCATGGACGTTAAGACTGGAGAAATTAGAGCAATGGCTAATCTTACTCTCGACTCCATTGATTCTACCTTCCACGAGGTAGAGAACCTGGCAGTCCAGTGGCTTTATGAACCAGGCTCTGTAATGAAACCATTGTCAATGATTGCATTATTAGAAGAATATCCAGATATAAAACTGTCAAAGCTTATTGATACAGATCATGGTGAATACAATGTCGCAGATCATACATTCCGTGATGATAAAAAAGGGGGATGGGGAATTATCACTCTGCAACAAGCTGTAGAACATTCTTCCAACGTCGGTGTCGCAAAAATAATTATCCAATACTTTCAGAATCGACAGCAACATTTCATCGATCGCCTGGTAAGTCTTGGAGTAGACCGCAAAACAGGTATTGACCTCTATCAAGAGAACACCCAAACTCTCAAAGACACACGCAACAAAAACTGGTGGGGCCGCGTCTCATTAGGACAAATTGCCATTGGTTACGAACACAGCATGACTGCACTGCAAATTCTGGCTCTTTACAACGCTATTGCTAATAATGGTGTATATACAATACCCCACCTTGTGCATGGTTATGTCTACGATGGCAAGGAGCACCCTTTAAAATTTAATGCCGAAAAAGGAGTAATTGCTTCACGGGCTACTATTACTAAAATCAAAAAAATGCTCGAAGGTGTGGTCCTCCGTGGTACAGCACACCAGACAGTCTATTGTCCAGACTTGAAAATAGCAGGCAAGACTGGTACTGCAAAGATTTACAATTACAAACTAAAAAGATACCAGGACGTTTACAACACAACATTTGTGGGATATTTTCCTGCAGATATACCCAGGTACACTATGATTATCGTTATTTTCAAGCCACAGGCTGACCGTAGTGGCGCTCTGGCTGCTGGCCCTGTTTTCAAAGAAGTAGCATTGAAAATTTATAATTATGATTGGAGCCTGCACAACCAGAAAAATTATGTAGTTAATTACATGCCCAGGACAGATGAAATACCAAAAGTCAAAAGTGGGTTCAGGGTACCTATTATTAACCTGGTACGTACTTTTAACTTGCTATATACTGACACGCTCGAAAAATCACCCTGGACCAGAGTCATTACATCAGAACATAAGCTGGAATTAGTCCCATTTTTCTCAATTAACAAAAAATATACACCAACTATATCTATGAGTGCCCAGGATGCTTCTTACATACTCTCTAACAAAGGGTACAGGATAATAATACAGGGTATTGGTACAGTAGTCTCGGAACAAAATATTAACAAAAAAACAAAAAAACTACAACTCCAATAATGGTAAAGCAACTGGAAGACATACTCCACGGTGTCGAAGGAATTAAACAAATTACAGGGCACACAAATCTGACTATAGAAGGAATACATTTCGACTCCCGCAAAGTAAAAGAAGGCTATCTGTTTGTAGCTGTCAAAGGCACACAAACCGACGGACACCACTTCATCCAGCATGCTGTTAACAACGGGGCAATAGCCATTGTCTGCGAAAATATTCCAGAACTATATGACCAGCAGCTAACCATTATACAGGTACAGGACTCACACCTTGCCCTGGCACGCCTGACAGCAAATTTTTACGACAATCCCAGCCATGGGCTTAATCTCATAGGTGTGACAGGAACAAATGGCAAGACCACAATTGCCACATCACTATACCGATTATTTGAAACTATGGGTTACAAGGCTGGACTGCTTTCAACGATTCGATATCTTATGCACAACTTTGAATGGCCAGCAACACACACAACGCCTGATCCGGTAACAATTAACATGCTCTTGCGAAAAATGGTCTCTGAATATAGCTGCACACACGCTTTCATGGAAGTAAGCTCACATGCACTGGAACAGAAACGCACAGCTTACCTGGACTTTGATGGCGCAATCTTTACCAATATCACACACGACCACCTCGACTACCACCACACATTCAAAGACTATCTCTATGCAAAGAAAAAATTATTCGACCAGCTCAAGCCACAGGCCTTTGCCCTGGTTAATGCAGATGACAAAAACCACAAAATAATTACCCAGAATACCAGAGCCACTGTTTACACCTATGGCCTGAAAAACATGGCAGACTTCAAAGCTAGAATACTGGAAAAACATTTCGACGGCACATTGGCCATAATAGACGGACGCGAAATATGGCTCAATCTGATTGGAGATTTTAACGTATCAAACATGCTGGCAGTCTACGCAACAGCCACACTTCTAGGTATCGACAAAGACCGGGCTCTGGAAGCTATTAGCACGCTCGGCCCTGTAGATGGACGCTTTGAAATCTTTTCCACAGGTGATCTAACAGCTATCGTAGACTATGCACACACACCAGATGCCCTGGACAAAATACTCTCAGAACTCAACAATATCCGCCAGCCTGGTCAGAGAATAATAACTGTTGTCGGTGCTGGCGGCAACCGTGACCGTGACAAGCGTCCAAAGATGGGTAAAATAGCCTCTTCCATATCTGATGTGCTCATCATTACTTCGGATAATCCACGCGATGAAGACCCAGAAGAAATAATACGCCAGATAGAACAAGGCACAGACAAAGAAGACTGCGTGGTAATAAAAATAACAGACCGCAGAGAGGCTATTCATTCTGCCCTGACAATTGCACGTCGTGGCGATATTGTCCTGGTAGCTGGCAAAGGCCATGAGACATACCAGGAAATTAAAGGCGTAAAATACCATTTCGATGACCGTGAAATAATTAAGGATTTTCTGGACATAAAAAAACATTAAATTATGCTCTATTATCTGTTTAAATATCTCGACACACTCGATGTCCCTGGAGCAGGTATGTTCAACTACATATCATTCAGAGCAGGCATGGCCTTGCTGACCTCTCTACTAATAGCTATATGGGGCGGTAAAAGGATCATCCGTATCCTGCAGAAATACCAAATTGGCGAAATAGTACGTGATTTGGGGCTGGAAGGCCAGTATCAGAAGCAGGGCACACCAACAATGGGAGGAATAATAATTATCCTGTCAATACTGGTGCCTGTATTGCTGTTTGCCAAACTGGACAATGTATATATTCTGCTCATGATTTTCGCCACAGTGTGGCTTGGTATCATTGGTTTTATTGATGATTACATCAAAGTCTTTCTGAAAAATAAAAAAGGCTTACATGGCAAATTCAAAATTCTGGCACAGGTTGTCCTGGGTTTGGTCGTCTCAGCTGTGATAATATTTAGTCCACAGATCGTTATACGTCCCAATCCAGGTGCATATAAAAATGTGTCAAACGAAAAAATCATTAAGACTGATATTAAGTCCATGAAGACCACAATACCATTTGTAAAAAACCATGAGTTTGATTATGAAAAATTCTTCAACTGGCTGGGTATCAAAAACAAATGGCTAATATACCTGCTTTACACCGCTATAGTGATTTTTATCATTGCCGGTGTGTCCAATGGTGCAAACCTGACCGATGGGCTCGATGGATTGGTGGCTGGCACAACATCTGTAGCGTTAGGTACCCTGGCGGTCTTTGTCTATGTTTCGGGTAATGTAATGTTTGCCCAGTACCTAAATATCATGTACATACCACAGATTGGTGAGATGACAGTCTTTATTTCTGCATTTATTGGTGCGCTTATTGGGTTTTTGTGGTATAATGCTTTCCCTGCGCAGATATTTATGGGAGACACAGGCAGCCTGACCATTGGTGGAATAATTGCAATGATCTCTATTCTAGTACGAAAAGAATTGCTTTTGCCAATCTTTGCTGGTATATACCTGGCCGAAACTATATCTGTGATTATCCAGGTGTCGTACTTCAAATACACGAAAAAAAAGTATGGTGAAGGCAGGCGTATCTTTCTGATGTCGCCTCTTCATCATCATTTCCAGAAAAAAGGCATACCAGAGCCAAAGATAGTAGCTAGATTTGTCATTGTTGCCATATTCCTGAGTGCCTTGTCTGTCATAACACTTAAAATCAGATAGTTATGCTCGTCATCCTTGGAGCCGGCGAAAGTGGTGTGGGTGCTGCACTACTGGCCAAGAAAATAGGTCTTAAATGCTTTGTATCTGACTCAGGTCAGATAAGGGACGAGCTACGCCAGGAGCTAATAGGGAACCAGATCGATTTTGAAGAGGGTAAGCATTCTGAAAAAATCATACTTCAGGCCAATGAAATCGTAAAAAGTCCAGGTATACCAGACACTGTACCAATAATTCAAAAAGCCATGGCCCACAATATACCCATTATTTCGGAAATAGAATTTGCTGCTCGATATACAGATGGCACTTTCGTAGCAATAACAGGGAGTAATGGCAAGACCACAACCACTACTTTAACCTATCATATACTCAAGGCAGCAGGTCTCGACGTTGCCCTGACGGGCAACGTCGGCCATAGCCTGGCACGTACAATAGCCAATGGCGGGCATGATTACTATGTCGTCGAGCTCAGTAGCTTTCAGCTGGATGATTGCTATGATTTTAATCCACACATTGCTTTACTGCTGAATATTACCCCGGACCATCTGGACAGGTATGATTATAAATTCGAAAACTATGTTAAGTCAAAATTTCGTATTGTACAGAATCACACGCCAGATGACTATTTCATTTTCTGGCAGCAGGATAAAAATATAACCTCATACCTGAAAAACAATCCTGTAGTCTCGCACAAGCTGACTTTTACGCTGGATAGCAGTCGCAGCGCAAATGCCTATATCGATAATGGACAGATTATAGCCAGGTTTGACAGGCGAAAGTTAAAGATTCCTGTCAATGAGCTAAGTCTCAAAGGTAAACATAACATACTAAATGCAATGGCAGCTACGCTGGCTGCAATGGCAACTGGAGTGGAAGACAAATATATTCTGGGGATTTTGCGAACATTCCCTGGTGTGGAGCATCGTCTGGAGAAAGTGGCTGTCGTAAATGGTGTGACTTTTATCAATGATTCCAAGGCTACTAATGTAAATAGTGTGGGGTATGCGCTCGAAGCTATGGATCAGCCTGTTATATTGATTTTAGGAGGTATAGACAAAGGTAATGATTATTCGCAGCTAATAGACCTTGTCCTGCAGAAAGTAAAAGCAATTGTAGCTCTGGGTAAGGATAACACAAAGATTCTGAGAGCCTTTGGGAAGTTAGTCCCTGTTTATGAAACCAGGTCCATGGACCAGGCTATTGAGCAGGCATACAATCTGGCTGAGAAAAACAATACTGTGCTTCTGTCCCCTGCATGTGCTAGTTTCGACTTGTTCGACAATTATATTGATAGGGGTAATAAGTTCAAACAAAGTGTCTTTAACCTAAAACAAAAAGTCAATGCCTAGAAAAACAAGCATAACGCTCCTTGTGTTAATAATTTATGGCTTATTAATAGGAATATCATTACTGGCTATAAATTCTTCGTCAGTACCCCTTGATCTCTCAAGCAGAGGGATGCCCACCCTGGCGAGGCATTTCTTATTTGTCCTTACCGGGTTCGTTATATTAATTGGTTTTATGATCTGGAATGGCAGAGGGATAAATTTTTTCTGGCGCTCTGCAGACTTCTGGTTTATTGTAGCAATATTTCTTACTTTTATTACTGCTTTTTTTGGACGGGAGAGCAATGAAGCACGACGCACTATCATTATTCCGATTATCCGAATGAGTGTTAATACATTCGAGCTAACAAAATTCTTCTTAATAATTTATCTCGCTAAAATACTATCAAACAAACGTATCTACGAAGACCAAGATGCCCAGAAATTATTTTTCGTCTCCCTTGGCCTCGTAGTATTCACTATATCTCTGGTAGCCTTACACAACTTATCCACTGCATTTCTTCTCCTGGCAGTGGTCTATACCATGATATGGATAGTGAAACTGCCTGAGGAGTTAATGAAAAAAATTCATTTAGCAATCGGTGTTTTAGTCATTTTAGGATTGCTTGTCCTCGTCACAAAACCCCATATAATCCAGAGAAGTAGCACATGGTCAGATAGAATAGAAAAATACATCACAGGTAATTACTCAAGCACTGACCAGGGATTGCTTACTAAAGTTGCCATAGCAAAAACCGGATTCTTTGACATAAAACCTGGAAGAAGTGACCTGAAATATATCATTCCACTCTCTTACACAGATTACATTTATGCCATTATAGGCGAAGAAATGGGAATCGTGGCTGTTATTATCCCTCTTCTATATTTAGCACTACTATTTCTGATAAAAAGGATATCAGCACGACAGCGCAAACCATTTAACATGCTCATGGTTATGGGGTTTGGAATATCAATCACATACCAGGCTATTATCCACATTCTGGTCAACATTGGATGGTTACCAGAAACAGGACAACCTCTGCCTTTTATAAGCCTTGGTGGTACTTCTATGTGGGTCAATTCTGCAATGCTTGGCCTTATACTAGCAGCTCACAAAGCATCCTTGCAGGATGCAGAAACAAAAAAATCTCCTTCACAACCTGTGGATACTCCCGAACCACAGGCCTCTGACAACGAAATATTTACCAACCAGGATATACCAATTTACTAATTAACAGGACAATGGCACAAAAAACAAAAATAATTATATCAGGAGGCGGCACAGGTGGACACGTGTTTCCAGCAATAGCTATTGCAAATGCTTTGAAAAAAATACAAACTGACGCTGAAATACTTTTTATTGGCGCCCAAGACAGACTAGAGATGCAAAAAGTACCAGAAGCTGGCTATCAAATAATTGGTCTCCCTGTCAAAGGCCTCAAACGCAAACTTAACCTCGAGAATATCAAAACACTCTATCTGCTTTTTAAATCCATCAATCGCGCAAAAAAGATATTCAGACAATTTAACCCTGATGTGGTAGTGGGTGTAGGAGGCTATGCCAGTGCCCCTGCCCTGCATATTGCTTCCAAAAAAGATGTACCCATAGTACTGCAGGAACAAAATTCTCTCCCAGGGATAACAAACCGTATTTTTGGCAAACATGCACAAAAAATCTGCGCAGCCTACGAAGAGGTAAAAAAATATCTCCCTGCAGACAAGGTAGTAATTACGGGTAATCCTGTAATGGACAGTATTATCAAGGTTGATATTAGCCGCCAGCAGGCTCTTTCCCATTTTGACCTTGATCCTGGGCGAAAAACTCTTCTCATTACAGGTGGCAGCCTGGGTGCACGCCAGCTCAATACAGCTGTTATGAATAACCTGGGCAGATTACGAGAAACAGAAATAAACCTTATATGGCAGACTGGTAAGTTTTATTATCAGGATATCATCAAGCAAGTAAAACCAGAGCCCTGGTTAAAAATTTTACCTTTTATCGACAAGATGCCTTATGCATACCGTGCTGCTGATGTGGTGGTAGCCAGGGCTGGAGCCATCACTATTTCAGAGCTAAGCATAATGGGCAAGGCAGTTATATTTGTGCCATCACCTAATGTTGCCGAAGACCATCAGACCAAAAATGCTAAAGCCCTTGTGGACAAAGGTGCAGCCCTGATGATCAAAGACAATGAAGCACCCGAAAAACTAATACCTCTAGCTATAGAGCTAATGCTTGATAATAACCGCATCAAAAGTCTAGAACAGAATATCAAAAAATTCGCACGGCCAGAGGCAGCTCAGAATATTGCTCAAATAATTCTACAGACAGCACACAAAAAAATGGATGATTAACCAAACTTTTATAAAAATTTTAAGTAAAGTTTGCTTTACATACAAAAATTTCTTTAATTAGTAGATTAATAGGGGGAAGCATGAGAAATGAAAAGGTAAAATACTACTTTTTTCTGGGCATTGGTGGCATAGGTATGAGTGCCCTGGCCCGTTTCCTGTGGACATCAGGATACAATGTCCTGGGATATGATGCTGTGCCCAGCCAAATAACATCCATGCTAGAGCAACTAGGTATAAAAATTTTTTATGAAGACAGCGTAAAAAAATTACCACGGGACCTGACTGCCGAAAATACCCTCGTTGTTCTCACCCCTGCTATAAAGAAAGGATATCTGCTGAATTATTTCCAGGACAATGGCTTCCATATAATCAAAAGAGCCCAGTTACTGGGACAGATAGCCAATGAGCATCCTCTAATAGCCATTTCTGGCACACATGGCAAGACATCCACTACAGCCATTGCTTCTCACATTCTCTCTGGGGCTGGTTTGCTAAAAGCTGGCTTTGTAGGTGGTGTGGTCAAGAACTATAACTCCAACCTTATTCTACCATCTAAGCAGCCTGAAAATGGCTTTGTTGTAGTAGAAGCAGATGAATATGACCGTAGCTTCCTGCAATTACATCCCGACATTGCTGTGGTGACATCCATTGAAGCTGACCATCTGGATATATACAAGGATTATTCTGATATCCTTCACTCTTTCGAGCAATTTATCTCAGGAACCAAACCTAATGCACAAATTATCCTCAACCAGGATTTACCGGTCAATGTACTCGTAGACAGGAAAAAATACACTTATGGTTTGAGCAATGATTCGGATTTTTATGTCTCTGACATAAAAATCCGTAACCATCGGCAGCATTTCACCCTGCATTTAGCCGGCCGTGAAGTAGAGACCTTTATTCAATTTCCAGGTAAAGCCTATTTGCTAAATTCAATTGCAGCCGCAGCGGTTGCTTTTCTGGCAGGCGTGGATGTTCAGACAATAGCCAGACAGCTACAAACATACCAGGGTACGCAAAGGCGTTTTGATCTGCGTTTTGCTGACAATGGCCGTTATATTTATGACGATTATGCACATCATCCTAGTGAGCTAAAAGCTCTGTATCAGAGTATACGGCAGTTTTTCCCGGACAAGAAAGTCACAATTGTTTTTCAGCCTCATCTGTACTCGCGTACCCGTGATTTTGCCAAGGAGTTTGCCAGAGCCTTGGATGCTTTCGAAGAAGTTATTATAACAGATATTTACCCAGCACGGGAAAAACCTATTGACAATGTTAGTGCTTACACTATCCTGGAGAGGATGACCAGCTCTGAGAAAAGATATATCCCCATGGACCAGCTAACTGAGTGGCTGAGTGACCACAATTTTGAAGTATTATTAGTCGTTGGAGCTGGTGATGTGAATAAAATCATTGAGCCTTTAACCAGAAAAATCACTAACAGATGAAAAAACAGCACAAAATATTAGGATTGTTCTCAGTATTATTACTTGCACTGATACTGCTCGTGACAGGACGGGTATTATATAACAACCGGGTATGTAATGATATAGAGATAAATATTCTTAACCCCAGGGCCAGACTAATAGATAGTAACCAGGTGCTTAGTTATATCATGCAAAATTATGGAGATAATATAATTGGCAAACGTTTCAAAAATATTGATGAATATAAAATCGTTAAAATCCTGGAAAATAATCCATACATTGACTATGTACAGGTATCACATTCAGGTAATACTCTGGAGATAGAAGTAATGCAGCCCAGACCAATTGTCAAAATTTTTACAGACAAGGGCGATCTATTCATCGATGCTAAGGGTAATGTAATGAGCGCAAAACCAGGCTATTCGCCATATATTCTGGTAGCAAATGGTAATATAAAGCCACAATTCAAACTACCTGTTAGTCAAAAAATTAACATTCATTCTTTGGATAAAAGGAAAAATTCTGCAATTTTTAGCATCTTTGCAATTGCCAGATACATTAATGCGAGCAGATTCTGGAAAGATTTTATAACACAAATCTACATAAAAGACTCCAAAACAATAATTTTATCACCGAGATTTGGAGATTTTATTATAATTTTAGGAGATGCAACTGAATTAGACGCAAAATTCTGGAAGTTGCATACGTTCTTAAAACACATTGATCAGATAGGCTGGAACAAATATTCAGCCATTAATCTCAAATACAATAATCAAATTGTCTGTGTAAAAAAATAACAAAAATATGGAACACCCTAACAAATATATTGCAGCTATTGACATTGGGACCACAAAGATAGTGGCCATTGTAGCACAGGTCAATTATCACAATGGCGTACCCAAAATAAATGTACTCGATTACGGTGTGCACAAGGCCCATGGAATGAAGCGGGGACTAATCACAGATATGGGAGCTGTTATAGACTCTATCAAAGCTGCTACCCACAAAGCTAAATTTTATTCTAACTATGATATTGACCAGGTTTATGTTGGTGTATCAGGACATCTGATCAAAAGCCAGGTTATTCACCATTACAAAACTATTCCCAATGGAGTCATTGACAGACAAGACATTAATGACCTGTTGAGGGAAGTACACCAGATTGCAGTAAAAAACTCAGAGCAAATATTGCACATTATTCCATATAGCTATATCATTGACCGTCAGTTTGAGCACAAGAACCCTATCTCTATAGAAGGCAAGCGCATTGATGGCGAATTCTTTGTTATCACAGCAGAGAGAAGTTTTGTTAAATCAATCACACAGGTTGTAAAACAAGCTGGCTTTAATATCAAACGTCTTATCTTCTCGCCGCTTGCTGCAGCAGAAGCTGTACTTAACGATGAAGAGAAAGAGGCAGGTGTTGCTTTTGTTGATATTGGAGGTGGCACTACTGACATCATCATTATACATGAAAATAAAATTCTCTATTCAGACGTCATACCCTTTGGAGGCATGAACATTACAGAAGATATACGCAAAGTTCTGCAAATCCTTGCTGTCAAGGCCGAAGAACTTAAAATTAGACATGGCAATGCATTAGCACTCAAGCATCTGGATAATAAGATTATTGAAATACCTGTTATCTCAGGCCACAGTACTCGAACCATTACAGAACGTTCACTGGCAATAATTATCCAGAGCCGCCTCTCTGAAATCATTGATACAATATGGGAAAAGGTCGAGCCTTTTGTCAACGATGGGAAATTAGCAGCTGGATTTACTATCACAGGTGGTACCACAAAGCTTAACAACATCCTGACACTGATAAAATATCGAACAAACCAGGAAGTCAGAAAAGCACATCCATCACTAACTGATATTGAGGCGCTTAACAGACCAGAATTCGCTAGTACACAAGGACTTATAGTACTTGGCAATAAATATCAACAATCTAATGAATCAACAGAACAAACCACAGAAAAGACCAGGAAGAAAAAGTCTGGTAATATCACAAGCAAAATCTCTGGACTGTTTAATAAATTCATGAAGGTTATTAACGACGAGCCAGACGACTTTGACGAATAACCTCAAAACAAAATAAATTAACCATGATAGAGGAAGAATTCACACTCGACGAAAATACTTTTCACGACCAGGAGCCTGGCAATAATAATGCATCAATAGATAAGTCCCTGGGAAGTGATCTACCAGAAGATGAAATCATTGAGTTCGACGATGTGCAGCCAGCTTCTTTCAAGAGACTTATAAAAGTCATTGGCGTTGGTGGCGGAGGCAGCAACGCCGTTACCAACATGTACAAGGAAGGCATTAATGATGTCTCTTTCATCATCTGCAACACAGACCGTCAGGCTCTGGCTCTCAGTCCTGTGCCTATCAAAGTACAGCTGGGTAAATCACTGACACAAGGGCTGGGCGCTGGTAATGACCCCCGTATGGGGCGGGAAGCAGCCAAAGAAAGCCTAAAAGAAATAGAATCTATCTTGAAAGACGGCACACAAATGGTCTTTATTACTGCTGGAATGGGTGGAGGCACAGGGACTGGTGCAGCTCCTATCATTGCTGAGCTGGCTAAAAAAATGAATATTCTCACAGTCGGCATTGTCACATTGCCTTTTAGATTCGAGGGTCTAAAACGACTTAAACAAGCTGTGGAAGGTATACAGGAGCTGAAGAAAAACCTTGATGCCCTGCTACTTATCGACAATGAGCGAATAAAAGAGGTCTATGGAGATTCCCCTGCAATGGAGGCTTTTAAACGTGCAGACCAGATACTTACAATAGCTGCCAAAGGTATTGCAGATATTATTACACACGAAGGAGCTATTAATGTGGACTTTGCAGATGTACGTAACGTACTGCGTGATAGTGGAATAGCTATCATGGGTACAGGCTATGGAGAGGGCGAAAACCGTGCTATTGATGCTGCCAACAAAGCAATTCATTCTCCTTTGCTTAATTTCCAGGATATTCGAGGAGCTAAAAAATTGCTTTTCTTTATCTCTTATCACAGTGAAAGTCCTGCCCTGACAAATGAAATAGACCTTGTAGCACAATACATCCAGGACGAGACAAAAAATATCCCTGACACTATATGGGGACATGGCATTGATAATAAGCTCAAGCCAGGACAGTTTGCCGTTACAATCATAGCTACTGGCTTTGAGTCTAACATAGACGATTACCTGGATAAGATGCTCAAAGACTTTTCCCGCCTATCACAGACTATTACACAGAGCCTGTCACAAGAAGAAGAGGAGGAGCCACAGGCTAGCGGTCCCCTGTTTGAGCAGGCACAGGAAAAACAAATAAAAAAAGAAGCTAGCTTTAACCTTTCTGATTCTTATACAAACGAGGAAGAAATCAGTGATATTGTCAACCACTTCGAACACAAGCCCCTCCATTACGAGACAATCGAAGATATTCGCAGACTGGAAGAAGAACCAGCATACCGCCGTTTTGGTTACTCTGTGGTTACCAAGACCACAAGTATTGAGAAACCCAAGCTCATTTCACTTACGCAAAATCCTTTGTAAAATAGTTTATCCCCGTCTTTACAGCCCATACAGATAGTCTGTATGGGCTGTTTTATTTAATTTAATTTCAAAGCATTTTATAAAAATTAACCTATCAGCTAAACAACACTATGCAACCATCCCTTTTTTAGGGACGTTCATATAAAGAAAGGCTAAAATCACGGGAATATGAAACGTAATTTCCTTTTTCTGCTGACAATCCTCATTACCACATTTAATATAAGTCTAGCACAGACCACATATTATTCTAATGGCGACGGAGACTGGGATGCTTCCACAACGTGGACACCTAATGGCGTGCCTGGTGCCATGGATACTGCCATCATACATAATGGAGACCATGTAACCATTGATCCTGGGTCGTGGGGTGGAATCTACGAAGTAGCTAAACTAAAAGTACTGGATAGTGCAAGGCTTTCTATTATCAATGGTATTCAATTTTGGTGGTTTAACATACTCACTTATCTTTATGTTTACGATACTTTGCAGGTTGATGGTATTTTAGAAGGTGATATTAATAATAATTTTAATAGTGATTATACTGTACAGGCTTACATTTATAAATCATTAAAAGGAACTGGAACAATCAAATTCATTGGTTTGAATATAGTGACTCCAAAAATCACTATAGAACCTGATGCTGACCTTACTTTATACGTATCACCCATTAAAATATACAATGACGACACAATAGTAAACTATGGAAAAATCCTTACAGACCAATGGATAGTAGGATATAATGATAACAGCACTTGGATAAACAAAGCCAACTCATACCTGTCCACAGGTTCAACTATTTTAACAACAGGTACCCTGGTATGTAATGAGACTGGCAACACAATAAAATACGCTCCAATCTATGGAGACGTAAATATAAAAATTCCCAAAGACTCAATTTACTACAACCTTTATATCGAAGGCTCAGATACAACATTCCTCAACGCATCCAAAATTTATATCAATAATGACTTTTTCATCCTTGGCAGTACATTCAATGCCCAAGATAACAAAATGTATGTACGTGGCAACTGGTCTGATAATGGTGAATTTAAGTGCAACAACTGTACTGTTATATTTGATGGTACAAAAGATCAAACAATATCTGCTTCTGCTTACGAAACATTCGAAAACCTTGTTGTAAATAACTATCCTCACAAGCTAATACTTAATTCTGACATTGTAGCCAACGACACCCTTACCTTGAATAGTATGATTAATGGCAATGGACATACTGTAACTATTGGT
>JALVRO010000011.1 GCA_027031265.1 Bacteroidales bacterium
TTACAGTGTCGGTCAAAAAAGCTGATCTTCAGCTACCTACTGTATTTGGAGGACTAAAAGAGGACTCTATCTGTTATATACGCATTACTTCTTTCGGACGGAATACTTATGATGAGTTTATGCGCCTGGCAGGTAAGTGTTCAGAGGGCAAAATGAAAGGTATGATACTGGATCTGAGGGATAATAGCGGAGGTATGCTATCCACTAGTACCCAGGTCTTGCAACAGTTTTTCCCAGCTAATACACTTCTTTTTTACCTCAAGAACAAGCAGAAAATCAAGGAACGTTATTATGCCAGGACAGATGGCAAGTTTAGGGATGTTCCCCTGGTTGTTTTAATAAATGGACGCACAGCTTCGGCCAGCGAACTCATTGCTGGGGCTGTGCAGGATAATGATAGGGGGGTGGTCGTTGGTAGCCGCTCCTTTGGTAAAGGACTGGTACAGTCAGAGTACCATTTCCCAGATGGATCGGTAGTACGTTTGACAACGTCCAAGTATTACACACCAAGTGGTAGGTGCCTGCAGCGTCCGTATGATTCCTATTATACTCTACCAGGCATGGATGATACATTAGGAGTGGATTCTACGCAGATTTTCCACACAAAGAATGGCCGTGTTATCTTTGGGGGTGGAGGTGTGATACCTGATATCTGGGTCAAAGATTCCCTGCCTCCTAATTCTCTGGCTGGTATGTTGGTTTCTGTCAGAATGTTACGCTTGTATGGCTTGCAAGTGCACAGGATGCAGTCTGTAGGAGAAATAAATCATTTTGTCGATACAGCCGTGGGAGTAAAGCTCTCTTTCAGGACTCATTTTACTACTGTCCTTAATCTCGTAGAGAGCCGTTTTGGCCAGGATTCTTTGTTTGGTTACTATAATTCATATAGTCCTGTTTATCATCGTGCTATTGAGATTTTGAGGAATAGTGAAGAGTATAAACACATTTTATCAAAAAAAGTGCAGGGTAATGATTGATAAGTATAAGACAATAGCTTCTCCTTCAGAAGGTTATTATATGGACAGAAGTAGTA
The DNA here is from genome assembly GCA_027031265.1 of Bacteroidales bacterium. GTDB lineage: Bacteria > Bacteroidota > Bacteroidia > Bacteroidales > S143-33 > S143-33. Next base: position 1,034 of record JALVRO010000011.1, read on the forward strand.
AGTTTTACAGTTTTGCCTTTCCTGTGGAGACAGAGCAAGAGGTCAAAGACCTGCTGAAGCAATTGCATAAGAAATATCATGATGCACGTCATATTGTTTATGCTTTTGTGTTGGGCAAAGATGGCAGTCTTGCCCGTGCAAGTGATGCAGGGGAGCCTTCTGGTTCGTCTGGACCACCTGTGCTTCGTACGATTCAGTCTATGGGCCTGACTAATATTATGGTGGCTGTTGTGCGTTATTTTGGTGGGAAAAAGCTGGGTATACCAGGACTTATTAATGCCTATAGCACTGCTGCTCGTGATGCCCTGGAAAAAGCCCAAGTCATAGAGGGTGTGATTACAGATGACTACCAGATCAGATGTGAATACAACCAGGTGAGTAAAGTGATGAATATCATAGAAAAAACAGGAGGCAAGATCAAAGAGCAGAACTATGGAACAGATTGCCAGATGGTAGCATCCATACCTGTTTCACAGTCAGATAGTTTTGAGAAGCGCCTCGCTCAATTACGCATAGATTTCAGGAAATTGCAATAATTTACATAGCTTTGCACAAAATTCTAATTCTTAACCATGACAATAAAGATTATACAGTTTTTGCTTAGCCTGACAATACTGGTGCTTGTGCACGAGTTCGGGCATTTTATTCTTGCAAAAGTTTTCAAAGTACGTGTAGAGAAGTTTTACATATTTTTTAACCTGGGTTTCAGCCTGTTCAAAAAGAAAATAGGCGAGACAGAGTATGGTATAGGTTGGCTACCCCTTGGAGGCTATGTCAAGCTCTCAGGTATGATAGACGAGAGTATGGACAAAGAGCAGATGAAAAAACCACCACAGCCGTGGGAGTTCCGTTCCAAACCAGCATGGCAGAGGCTCCTAATAATGCTTGGCGGCATAATCATGAATACCTTGTTTGCTTTCGTTATTTATATCGGTATTACCGCTGCATGGGGTACTGATTATATTCCAGCCCAGGAGGTAAAGCAAGTAGCGGTGGACTCGCTTGGGCAAGAGCTGGGCATGCGTAGCGGTGACAGGATTATTAGTGTGAATGGCAAGCAGGTCGAACGTTACCGTGATATTTATGTCAATCTTATTCTGGACGAGCCTCATAGCTTGCAAGTAGTGCGTGGTAGTGATACTGTGAATATTGTGCTTACAGACCACGATCTGGCCAGTGTCATAGAGCATGGTCCTTTCTTTACACCACGAATGCCTTTTGTTGTGGTTGGTTTTCTCGATACCACAAAGTCATCAGCCTACAAGGCAGGCATAAGGCCAGGGGATAGGATAATTGCCATTGCTGGACAGCCTATTCAGTATTTTGACCAGGCCCGTGCTATACTCATGGCACATAAAAGTGAAAATATACAGGTGAAAGCGGTTCGGGGTAATGATACTCTCTCTTTTAATGTGGCATTACCCGAGTCGGGGTACCTGGGTGTTTATGCTGACACAGATTTGTCAAAATATTATCCTGTCCGCACCAGGCACTATTCTTTCTTCGAGGCAATACCGGCTGGTATTAGGCTGACATTTAAGCAGATAGGTTCATATCTCAAGCAGTTTAAACTCATCTTTAATCCACAGACTAAGGCATATAAGTCTGTGGGCAGTTTTATAGCTATAGGTAATTTATTTCCTAGGGCGTGGGATTGGCAGTATTTCTGGTCAATAACTGCTTTCCTGTCTATTGTGTTTGCCGTGATTAACCTGCTGCCAATACCAGGCCTTGATGGTGGGCATGCATTGTTTGCCCTGTGGGAGATAGTGACAGGCCGCCGTCCGAGTGATAAGTTCCTCGAATATGCCCAGATGGTTGGTATGGCTATTATTTTGATGCTGTTTATTCTGGCGATGTGGAATGACCTGGCGCGTTTCGTGTTCAAGATTAGATAAGACGATTTTTTCTGTTATAAAAAAGGCCAATCCCTGAGGGTTGGCCTTTTTTTGTCCAGTTGATTTTCTACATTTGTAAGAAAAAATAAGGCATAATGGACAGGATCAAGCACAGGTATTTTTTGCTAAATGACAAGTTGCTGGAGACAGGGGAGTTTGATCAGGAGATAATTAACCATGGAACCACTATTTATGAACTTCTCAAGATAAGGGAATGCACTCCTCTTTTCCTGGAAAAATATCTTCGTAGAATACATAGTAGTCTGAACATTATAGGGCGCAGTGACTGGATAAGTGACGCACAGATAGTGGAGAAGATGCGCCTTGTGATACAAAAAAACTGTGTTCGCCATGAGGATCATCTCAAAATATTGATTTCTTTTGATAATGATTTGTTTTCCCCGCCCAGGGATCTGATAACAATGTTTTTTACAACAGTGCCTATACCTAGACAGGAGCAATACAGGCAAGGTGTACGTACGGTCAGTCTCAATGCCACCCGCTATTTGCCTAATGCCAAGATTTATCAGCCGCGTCTGCGCCAGGTCACAGAGGAAATGATTGATACTCAAAATATTTATGAGGTAATTTTGCTTAATGAATCAAATTATATAACAGAGGGCAGCAGGTCCAATATTTTCTTTATTGACAGAGGAAAAAATCTTATTACCCCATCCCTGGAGGATGTGTTGCCAGGTATTACCCGTAGGAATGTTATTGAGATAGCACACAATAAAGGGATAAATTTTATTGAGAAAAAAGTGCATTATGACGAACTTTCGCACTTCGAGGCTGCTTTTCTGACAGGTACTTCACGCAAAATTTTACCCATACAATCAATTGATAATCATGTGTTTAATCCTCAAAACATATTACTCACGGATTTGATGTTGTGGTATGAGCAGATGCTCGACGGGTATGTAAGGATGCACAAAAATAAGTTCGAAGATATATGTCAGTGCTGATGGCTGATTGGCAGGTATTTTAACAGAGATTTCCACAAATTTTCACGGGTGAGGACAATCACGAGGTAAACAGAGATAAAGAGTGTAGCAAGGGCAATACGCACCAGAGCTGGAAGCGCAAAATGATTATGCACGTATCTATAGGCAAGGTATAAAACTGCTGTCACACTGATGTAGAATCCAATTGATACAAAATCATATTTTACAGGCAAGTACTTTCTTCCCCACAGATAGGAAATTATGACCATAACGATGTAAGTAGTCATACTGGTCAGGGCACACCCCATATAACCCAAACGCGGGATAAGTATATAGTTCATTCCAATGGTGGTCAGTGAGCCTATCAAGAAGATTATCATGCCATAATGCGTGCGGTCTGTGAGCTTGTACCAAAAAGACAACAGGAAGAAAACCCCCACAAACATACGGCTAATCAGGAGTGGTAGCACAACCTTTAATCCTTCGAAATATTTAGGACTGATGAAGTAACGGAGAAAGTCCAGATATAGCTCGACCAACAGGAATATTAGTAGTGCAGCAATAAGGTAAAATTTCATTACATCTGCCAGTACTTGGTTAACATCATTTTTCCTGGCATAAGAGAAGAAAAATGGCTCGGCAGCATAACGGAACGCCTGGACAAAAAGCATCATTATAACTGCAATCTTAGCATTAGCCCCGTATATACCAATCTGATACATGACATATTCGTGTGGGTCTGGCGTACCTGGTGGTACTACAGTAAGAAATTTCAGCATAATACGGTCTGCCACTTCATTTATAGCACCAGAGAGACCTGTTACAAGCAGGGGTAGGGAATAAGCTAATATGCTAAGCCATAGGCGATAATCAAATTTATACTTTAACCTAAAGATAGAGGGTAAAAACAAAAGAAATGTAACTGTGCTAGCGATAAGGTTTGAGATGAAAATATAACCCACACCTATCGAAGGATTATACACAATGCACAGGGGATTATGTGGATTATGCTTGTACAGGGCAGGACATAGGAGGATAAAGAACAGATTAAAGCCAATATTCAGAGAAATATTCAGTATTTTGTAAAAAGCAAATTTCCACACCTTGTTCTCTCTACGCAGACGTGCGAAGAAAATAGCCGAGACAGCATCCAGACCGAGTATAAACCCAAAATAAATGACATATTCCACATGGTTAGCATACCCCATTAATGAGGCAATGGGTGTGGCAAACAGGAACACAGAAAGCACAAAAATAGATGATGTGGTCATCAGCGAAGTAAAAGCCGTGGAAAAGACAGTGTCATGTTCGTAATTTTTCTCCGAAAAGCGGAAAAATCCTGTCTCCATACCATAGGTAAGCAGAATCTGTAAGAGTACAGCATAAGCATAAAACTCTGTCACCACACCATAATCAGCAGGAGAAGGAAGCTTGTATGTATAAAGAGGGACGAGAAAATAATTTAGCAGTCGCCCGACTATCGTAGTCACACCGTATACCGCAGTCTGTCCGAACAGTTGCTTAATAGGATTAGATGCCATGTGTCCTTTCTCTTAGCTCTTAAATATTTTCTTAATAAAGCCCTTTTTGTCTTGTTTGTTTTTGATATACAACATTTTGTAATGAGGGACACCTCTAATATCAGCAGGTTCTCCCTCTTGTAGAAAGCCATTCCAGGTGAAAAAATCTACCAGGTATTCAGGAGCGTACAAATATATAGTTTTTTTGGAAGGTAAAACATCTTGGACGACATAGCGTAGCAAAAGTGTACCCAGCCCCAGACTGCGGTATTGAGGTATAATAGCCAGCCTCTCGATCAAGATTCCCTGTTTTGTTTCGAGCCAGCGGGCAGAGCCAGCAGGTTGCTCGTCTATAAGCATAAGGAAATGTACAGCTTCGTCATCCTTACCGTCAAAGTCATATTCAGGATCCAGCCCTAGTTCTTCGACAAAGACCTTTCGCCTGACCTCCATTACTTGTTTGTAAAGAGGATTGTGAATTCCAAAAGATGCTAATTTTATAACCATATCTTCAAATTATGCGATGAATGTTTAACAAATTTAATTATTTTTGAAAAAACATCTGTGATTAAAACAAAAATTCATATACTTGCGTTTATCTTGTAAAATATTCATTTCTAAGACTATGAAAAGAGTAGCGACTATTATTGTGGGTTTGGTTTTGTCTATAAGTCTTTTGGGGCAGGGGTTTACAGGATTTGTTCTTGGCTCAAACATGGCTACTCTTACAGGCGATAGTACGAGTTTAAACAAACGTTCGCCCCGTTTTGGATTTTATGCTGGTATAATACGTGACCTGTATATAGATCAGTCGACTTATATTCAGTATGGTATTTTTTATTCCCAGCAAGGAGCTATTTTTAAGACAGAGTATTATTACCAGGGTTTGTTTTACCGGAATCTAAAAATTTTAAAAGTGGATTATATCCATATACCAGTAGTATGGAAACAGAATTGGGATTGGGCTTACACGGAGTTGGGAGGCTATGTTAATTTTATACCAGGCACTGCTAAGGCTGTGTGGCGCCAGGAAATCCATTCGGCTGAGAGTATTGATACATTAGAAGGTGTGTACAATAGTTTTGGTCGTGATATAAGGTATTATGACCTGGGGCTGGTCTTTGGTATTGGCTATCAATTTAAGGTTAATGAAGCTTTTGATATGTTTTTTGGTATTAGATATAAGCCAGGGTTTATGAAGCTTTATAAGGGCTATGTGCCTTATCCTGAATTTTCGAGCAAGAACCAGGTTTTTACTTTTAGTGTGGGGTTGATTAATATCGGGAAAGCCAATAGACATAGATTAACACCTAGAAGAGTGAGACGGAGATGAAAAAGACAATAAGTACTTTTGTGTTATTGGTCTCTTTTCTTTTTACTTTTTCACAGAATTTTGTTTTGCCTTTGTGGGATGTGGGAAATGATAATTTTGCACCCAGGCGTAATCTTTTGTTAAACAGTACATTTACATCGCGTTATAATTTTAATGATCGTATCCAGATTGCCTCACAGGCTCTGCTCTTTCCTATAATGCCTAATACTCAGGCAAAAGTGAGACTGTGGGACAGGTATAAGGATACGCATAAAAAAGGTTTTTTGGGTAAATTACGTTTTGGCCTGTCCAGTGTGCATACTGTGGTTTTCCCTCACTTGGGCTTTAACCTGCTAGGACGTCTGGGACTGATGGAGCCTTTGCAGCCAGCTCTACGGGCTAATCTCACATTGAACAACGAACTACTCCTGTCTTTCTACACCAATGCAAGTAAAGTGTGTAATTACACAGGGAATAAAATCACTTTAAAGGCTGGACTTCGTAGTACTTTTGGGGCAGATACGAGCCTTATATTACCACAAAATACTTTCTGGTATCTGGCGACATCGACTTTCAAATACAGTTATCTCTATTATCTGGGCCTGACTTATGATGCTAAGATTCTTGAGAATCTTAACTTTTCCACAACTTTTAAGTGGTTAAAGGTCCACTCTGATGCAATGTTTCTGGAAAATACAACTTTCTTTTACTTTGGATTTGGGTTTAACAAGCGAAGTACCATAGCAGTTGGCTATATTGCCGACATATCTGCCAGGACCAAGCAGTATAGTATAATGCCTGCTTTTAATTTGAGCTTTAAACTCAGAAAGCATAAAGGTAGCGATATTGACAAATACTTACGCTACTAATCAACACAAGGATATGGAGCGATTGATGAATTTCCTGAAAACCTATAAAATTTCAATTCTGTGGACATTAGTGATAATAATCCTCTCTTTCGTGGTAGTATTAAATTTTGTGTGTATACGGGGGCGAGTTTGTGGTGATATTTTTTTATTATTGTCTGACATAAAGGTAATCATTTTTGGCTAATATTCCAATTAAATTTTTGTGTTTCTGTAAACAGAG
>JALVRO010000012.1 GCA_027031265.1 Bacteroidales bacterium
TCAAACGTGCTCTGGAGATAGCGGCGGCAGGGGGCCATAATGTTTTAATGATAGGCCCCCCAGGGTCTGGGAAGACCATGCTAGCGAAGCGCATGCCTTCGATACTGCCGCCGCTGACGCTGGACGAGGCCCTGGAGACAACGAAGATTCATTCAGTGGCTGGCAAGCTGGGTAATCATGTGTCATTAATAACGCAGAGGCCTTTTCGCGCACCGCATCATACTATATCAGACGTGGCGCTAGTAGGTGGTGGTAGCTATCCACAGCCTGGTGAAATATCACTGGCCCACAATGGTGTGTTGTTTCTGGATGAATTACCAGAGTTTAAACGCTCGGTGTTGGAGGTTTTGCGTCAGCCATTGGAAGACAGGGTGATAACTATTTCACGCTCAAAGTTTACTGTGCAATATCCAGCTAGTTTTATGCTAGTGGCAGCAATGAATCCCTGTCCATGTGGTTATTATAACCATCCGACAAAAGCATGTGTGTGCTCCATTGGCGAGATTAAGCGTTATATGAATAAGATATCCGGGCCATTGATGGATCGCTTTGACATTCACATAGAGGTAATCCCTGTGAGTTTTGATGACCTATCAAGTAAACGGCCGGGTGAGTCGAGTAAGCAGATACGGGAGCGTGTGATAAAGGCCCGTCGTATACAGCAGCAAAGATTTGCATCATTACCCAATATTCATTATAATGCACAAATGCATTCAAAGCTTATACGCAAATACTGCAAGATAGATGAGCCCAGTCAACAACTACTCAAAGCAGCAGTCGAGAGGTTGAAATTATCAGCCAGAGCTTATGATCGTATTCTCAAAGTCTCGCGTACAATTGCCGATCTGGAAGGAGAGAAAGATATTCAGCCTCATCACATTGCAGAGGCAATACAATACCGTACACTTGACAAAGAGACCTGGGGTTTAAAATAAAAAAATTAACTATGCCAGAAAAAGATAAAATAATAGAACACCGCAACAGGATTGATGAGATTTTCCGCAGTAATAACCAGTCAGTAATAGCACTACTGCGAGAGCTATGTAGTTATTTATCACAGTTTTATGATAGGGACAAGGTAGTGACGCATATACATATTCGTGACAGGCAGTATATCTGCAAATACACGGTGGAGAGATTCTTATTGAGCAGGCTGGAGGTAGAAATGAATGGCGATCTGGGCATTATTGAGTTCTGGACATCATCAGAGCCAGAGAAGGTCTTTCGTACTGAGGCAGACAAACAGATGTTCTTCCACGTGCTGGATTATATAAGTGAGTATAGCAAGCGACTGGGGAGGACACATATAGAGATCGAGGGTAAGGAAAAGTTTGAGAATGAGTCTGATTCTTTGAAGCTTTCGTTTTATAATACACTGAAAGAGAGCCTGCTGAGAGAGTATAACCTGCGTAACTATTACCAGAGGGATACTTCATTTGACTTGATGAAATTTCGTGTCAAGGAAGTGCTGCTGGTTGCTACACTTTATGATTCTTTTTCGATAGAGAGTGAGGGTAATTTTTCGCGTCAGATATTTGGAGAATATTCAAGGCTGAACCTCTCGTCCCCGCCCCGCATTACGGCTGTATCGTCGTATAAGGAAGCCTATCAGAAGCTGCGTTCGAAGCACTATGATATGGTTATTATAATGGCCGGTGTCAACAAGGTTATTTCCATAAATATTGCTCAGAAGATTCGTAAGCATTTCCCATATTTGCCGATTTATTTCTTGCTGAACAATAATGCAGATATTAGTTATTTCAAGCAGTTCAAGGAGCAGAATCTGTTAGACCATTTGTTTGTATGGAATGGTGACTCGCGCATCTTTCTGACAATGATAAAGCTTCTGGAGGATAAGATAAATGTAGAGAATGACACACGTGTGGGAGATGTGAGGGTTATACTGCTGGTAGAGGATTCTCCGAGGTATTATTCGAGATATTTGCCATTGTTGTATAATAATGTGTTTAAGCAGATACAGCGTGTTATCGATGAAGTTGTAGCGCGCGATGAGGTGTATAAGATTTATGCTTTGCGAATGCGTCCAAAGATATTGCTGGCGACTAATTATGAGGAGGCAAAGGCTATTTTTGATAAATACAGGGAGAATTTTCTCAGTCTTATTACTGATGTGGAATACATGAAGGATGGGGCAAAGAGCCGTGATGCTGGTTTGCAGCTGGCCAATTATGTGGATCAGAATGTTGTGGCCAAGATACCTATCATTATTCAATCTTCTGAGGAGAGTTTTAAAGAGATAGCTGAGCAGCATGATTTTCTGTTTATTAATAAAAATTCAGACACTTTAGCTGCAGATATTAACCATGTTATCAAATACCACATGGGATTTGGTGACTTTATTTTCCGTGATAAACAAGGACGCGAGTTGGGTTATAAGGCAAGTAATCTGGACCAGTTTATCGAATACATTAAGCGGCCACATATTGTTCCTGATGAGAGCATAGAGTACCATGCTTTGAGAAATCATTTTTCTTTGTGGTTAATGGCCCAGGGTGAAGTGCCTGTTGCCAAAGAGCTGGCACAGCTTAATACTGAGGATTTTGCTGATTATAGCGAGATACGGGAATTTTTGATACTTATTGCACAGCGTATTAAGTATGAGAAAAACAAGGGAAAAATTGTAGATTTTGTGGAGTCTGAGCTGTCTGAACCAAGCACGATTGTCTCTCTTGATTCTGGGGCATTAGGTGGCAAAGGCCGTGGTATAGCCTTTATTCATACATTGATTTATCGTTACGGTATTTCGGAGTTGTTTGATAATATAAATATTCGCACACCAGCCACATTTATAATAGGTAGTGACCAGTATGATAAGTTTCTGGAGGATAATAATTTACGTGATATTGCTTTTCGCAAGGATGTGGATTATGTGGAGCTAAAGAAGGTATTTCTCAATGCACGTCTGACAGATGACCTGTATCGAAAGCTAAAAAAGCTATTGAAGGTTTTGCATCGTCCTCTGGCAATACGATCTTCGGGCCTTTTGGAAGATTCTCTTTATCAGCCTTTTGCAGGGATATATGAGACTTATATTGTACCGAATGTGGGAGACGAACGCACACGCGTTCGTCAGCTGGCCAGTGCTATAAAAATGGTTTATGCGTCTGTGTTCTCACCCAAGGCCAGGTCTTATATCCGCTCTATTAACTACAAGATAGAGGAAGAAAAAATGGCTGTGGTCATTCAGGAGGTAGTGGGAGAGCAATATGGGGATTTTTATTACCCACACATAAGCGGGGTGGCACAGTCTTATAATTTTTATCCTTTCTCACATATCAAACCAGAAGATGGTTATGCAACAATAGCGCTTGGTCTGGGTACTTACGTGGTAGAAGGTGAGAAGGCATATCATTTTTGTCCACGCTATCCTAAATTACAAAATTATCGACTAAAGGACCTGGTGGACAATTCACAGACTCATTTCTATGCAGTGGACCTGAGACTTAGGGAGCTGGATTTCCTCAAAGGTGAGAATGCTGGGCTGGCCAGGCTTGATATCTGGGATGCTGAGCGCCATGGTACTCTCAAGCATCTGGCTTCGGTGTATGATAAGAATGGAGAGAGATTGATCCCTGGTATTGACAAACCAGGACCACGTGTGCTTGATTTTGCTAATATTTTGAAATTTAACTATATACCTCTGGCTGAGACGATCTACAAAATGCTGAATATTGCCAAGGAAGCAATGGGTACGCCGGTGGAGATAGAGTTTGCTGTGGATCTGAAAAAAGACCATCAGGGTAGGGCATCATTTTATCTGCTGCAGATTAAGCCTTTGTTGGGCAGTGGAGATGATTTTAATGTGGATACAGACAGGCTGGATCTTGAGAAGGTGATTTTGTTCACAGACCTGAGTATGGGTAATGGTAAGTTTGATTATCTACGGCATGTGTTATATGTTTCTCCTCGAACATTTGATAAGTCGTGCACAGAGCAGATTGCAGAAGAAATTGGCAAGATTAATGAGATGATGCTCAACAAAGGAGAGCGTTATATACTTATAGGCCCTGGACGCTGGGGTACACGTGACAAATGGATAGGTATACCTGTAAACTGGGGACAGATCTCCAATGCCAAGGTCATTGTTGAGACAAGTCTGGATAATTTCCCACTGGAAGGATCATCTGGATCTCATTTTTTCCACAATGTTATTTCGATGAATATTGGCTATTTTACAGTGCTTCATGATAATCCGTCACATATTCTGCGCTGGGATGTGCTTGATAAACAGAGAGTTGTTTATCAGACAGATTATGTCAGATTAGTGGAGTTTCCCGAGCCACTGATTGTAAAGATGGATGGGAAGAAGCGCGTGGCAGTGATAATGGAGCGGGATAAGAACGAAAGGTTTGATTGATAATGCAAAGGGCGCCAAAGGCGCCCTTTGCCATGTACTTATGTTGTAATTATAGGTTGCTCAAGTGCTTTTTTGTGCAGGTAAAAACGTTTGTGTGCTTTGAGAGCCCGGTTGAAAAAGAGCACAAGGTTTTTAAACTCAGCTAATACATTCAACAATAGGTCACTGCTAAGGATATTGACTTCTTCATTCTGGATACGCTGAATTTCAGTTGTTTTAGCCTCCTCAAGTTCTTTAAGAATTTCATTTTTCCATTCACGCATCCGGTTTATTTTATGGAATTCGTCATTTATGATGATGTTAATGACTTCATCTACAAAGTGTTTAACAAGATTATATGTCTCCAGGAAATCTCTTCGTTGTTTATTATCAAATAGTTCGTGGTTGTTTTCTACGTGTTCATGCATTCTACGGGTAAGATAAACAGCAGCATTGGCAATTTCACGCAAATGGTCTACTTCCTGAACATAATATTGTGCAGCGCTGACCATATCGTCTCGAAGGGCGTGTATGACTCTGTGAATTTCCTTCTTTATGTGCTTGGAGTTGTCTTTGAGGCTTTCGGCTATTTGTACAGCTTCCTTGAGCTTACGTCTATCGGCTCTAAGGAACCCATTTTTTGTGAGCTCCAGAATGTCTGGTACTTTCTTTAGTTCGCGCAAGATAGTTTCTTTAACCTTATCAAAGACATTTTCGGATGTGATCTCAGCTTCGAGTTGTTCGATACGTTTTTTCTCCTCTTCTTTGGCCATACGGCGGCGGTGAAGGATGCGGGAATGATAGATTAGATAAACATCGAATAAAATCATAAGACCAATGGCCACAGCACCGCCATAATAAATAATCGTGGCTATTAACGCAGCTACTGTAAAGGCAATAACAGCTGTAAAGAACCAACCTCCGATGACCGAAATAACACCAGTTACGCGGAAGACAGCACTCTCTCTACCCCAGGCACGGTCAGCAAGAGAGGTACCCATTGCAACCATGAATGTAACGTATGTAGTAGAAAGAGGAAGTTTATAGGCTGTTGCCAATGCTATCAGAGCACTTGAGACTACCAGGTTGACAGAAGCGCGTATAAGGTCAAAGGCAGCACCACGCATCTGCTTGTTTTTGTTGTTCTCAGGTGGCTGAAAACGCCTGGAAACCCATTGTCTAACAGGGCGGGGTGTAATGGAATTAATAGCTTGCACAGCTTTTATCCATGCTCTGACAGTGGCCCTAGCTACGGGAGAAGCACCGAAGCGCTCGTAACCAGATTCCTGTCTTGACAGGTCAACCGAAGTTTGTATAACAGTGCGTGCCTTTTTGGAGAACCATAGTGTAAGAATCATTATCAGACCAGCACCCAGAAGGAAATAAATAGGTACGTGTACTTTACCTGTGAGAGCCTCCATAGTATACTGGTCTGGGCTGACACCAGATTTAACCCAATATTCGAATGATGAATAGCCTGCCAGGGGCACACCAATAAAGTTTACAAGGTCATTACCTGCAAAAGCCATAGCCAGGGCAAAAGTACCCAGTAGGACAACGACTTTTAGAATATTTATCTTAAAAACAGACTTTAGAAGCTCAGAGAATAATGTGAATAAAACAAATGAATAGAGTAGAACCTGTGCTTTGTGGTTTAGTATCCACTGGACCCATGTCTGGTCAGCAATAGCAGAATTTTTGAAACCTTTGATAAACATGAAAAAGATTATTACTGCAAATGCAAAACCTGCCCACAGGGAGCCAAAATATTTGTAATTCTTTTCATATTGAAATGTGAATATTACTCTGGCTATATACTGGACAATTGCACCGATAGTAAAAGCAACTACTATTGAGAACAGAATACCGCCAATAATCATGAAGGCTCTGGCAGAATTGATATATTCACTCAAGTTACCTGCATGTGTATGAGCAATTTTTATCAAAGAGATTGCCACTGCTGCACCCAGAAGTTCGAAAACCAGAGAAACTGTGGTCGAAGTAGGAAGGCCAAAGGTGTTAAAAAAGTCGAGCATTATGACGTCTGTGAGCATCACAGCTACGAATATCAAAATAATCTCAGCAAATACAAATTGCTCGGGATGAAAGATACCTTTCCGGGCTACTTCCATCATACCGTTGGAGAAAATTGCACCCACAAATACACCAAGGCTAGCGCTAAGGAGAATGACCCACACAGGTCCAGCCTTGGATCCAAAAGCAGAAATCAGGAAATTAACAGCATCATTACTTACTCCTACGACCAGGTCGGTAATCGCCAGTGCAAACAAGACAATAATAAGAATTAGGTACGCCAATTCTGCTGACATTGTTATTTAGTTTTAGTTTTAGTGAATAATGAGTGGAAATTATCCCAAAAACCGGGGTAAGATTTTTTTACGACATTTTGCCCATCAATGAGCTCAATGTCAGTGTACATAGCCACCTGGGCAAAAGCCATTGCTAAACGGTGATCTTCGTAGGTATCGAAAACCACGAGTTCAGGGAAAGATAGCTTTTGCCTTGTCCAGGAGACAGATCCATTTTTATCTACTATCAGATTAGCATTAATCTTTGAAAGCTCGGTCTGCAATGCCATTAACCTATCACTCTCTTTGTGGCGTAGATGCGCCAGTCCTGTTAGTCTGAAGCTGACTCCCATTAGTACCAGATTCACAATTAGTGGTATAGCCAGGTCTGGATAGCTGCTCATATCCATCTCCAGAAAGTCTGTCTGTCTTTCTTTGCGTTTTATCAGAGCCCCATTGTCTGTGAAATTAGTTTCAACACCCAGTTTGTTATATATCCTGTAAAGTATACTATCTCCTTGCAGGCCACAGTCTTTCAGTCCTTTAAAAAATATTATTCCATTTTTTGACAAGGCTTCGAAAGCATACCAGAATGTTGCTGAACTCCAATCTGCTGGGACTGTGTATGTCTGCTGATTAATTTTTTGATGAGGTATATAATAATGTGTGTCTGATTCTTGTATGACTTGTAGACCCAACTGTTGCATTAAATTTATTGTCATAGACAGGTAAGACTCAGAGCTAAGGCCTGTCAGAATAAGGTCCAGACCCTTCTCAAGAATCGGGGCGATAAGCAACATAGCTGAAGCAAACTGGCTGCTGATTGAGCAATCTAGAGAGCTTTTACCACCTTTTAATATTCCACCAGTGATAAAGAGCGGCGGAAAACCTTCATTATTGATATAAGCAATCTGTGCTCCTATCTGTTTGATAGCATCCACAAGGGGGCCGATGGGCCTTTTCTGCATACGCTGGTTGCCAGTAAGAATATATGTGCCTGGTCGTGTAGAAAGATATGCTGCCAGAAAACGCAG
>JALVRO010000013.1 GCA_027031265.1 Bacteroidales bacterium
TTACAACACTCCTCAACACCTGAATATGTCCCTTTTCTTCCACACCCTCATTCTTCATGGTCTCTATAAGACTTTCATACCATTGACGCATAGCCTTGCGAGTATCTTCGTCCACATCAAACTGGCTTATTACCTGTTCCTCGAGCTTATTAATATCAAAATCAAAACCCCTTATCAGGTCCTCTACCTGCCACATATACAAAACATACTCCACTATATTCTTCTGCTTTTTCTCCCTTGCAATTATCATAATTCTCCCATTTTTAGAAATTAATATAAAAATCTCTGGTCAAAGACCTATATCCATCACTATATCCGCTCTCATCTCTTATACTAAGCCACTCTTCCCCACACTCCTCAATCATACGAACAAATTTCACAATCACACGTTTGGGCTCTTGTCCTCCCTTAGAACAAATATACAATCTCTTTTGACAAAATAAGTATTCAAAATTAAATTCACGCTCCAACAAACGCAAATTATTATAAGGAATTATCACAAAAACAGCTCCTTCTTTGGTTAATAATTCTGCACTCCTGCACGCCAGATCTCTATAATTAAGCAGCACACTATGCCTAGCAATTCCCTTCATCTGATCACCTGGACGCAGGGAGTCTAAAAAAAACGGTGGATTCGTAACAATACCATCAAACCTCAACCCTCCAAAATCATACTTCGTAAAATCTCCCTCTATAGCATGCAAACGATCACTCCACATGGATCTGGAAAAATTCTCCATGCTCAACCGAACTGCCGCTGGATTAATATCAATCCCATAAACCTGTGCCAGCGGATGTTTCTGTGCTAGCATCAAAGCTACAATACCTGTACCTGTTCCTACATCTAATAAATTCCCCGGATTTTCAAAACTCGCCCAGGCTCCCAACAAAATACTATCTGTGGTTATCCTGAAAACATCCTGCCTCTGGAACAAAGAAAATTGCTTTAATCTAAATTCCTCTGCCATTAATATAAAATCTTTTTCTTTGTCCTGATCCTCAAGGGTGTGGTAGGGAAACGGTAATAAACGCCAGCATTGGCATATACATCACGACTCGACAGCAAAGGCTTATCAAAATATGTAAACAAAAGCTCAAAACTTAATCTGCCATAGTCCATACTATAGCCCACAATAGGGACAAATTCTCTTGTTATATCTGTCATCAACGTACCACGATATCGAGCATAAGACAGCAAAAAACTGCCTCCAAGGTCCAGATAATTATTAACCCTGCCTATATGAAATAAATAAAATTCTTTTTTGCACACAACATCCAGCGCCCAACGTGTCTCCCAGTATTGATAATACACATGTTCACTCTGTGGAATAATTATTCTCTTGCTAAAAAGCCGCTTGTAAAAGTCAAACGACACACTCACACCACTAAAAAGCTCTTTCATACCTAGCCCCACACCAGACATATAATCACCTGTGTTAAAAAGCTGCCCCAGACGCACAAAATACTCAATATCTATTGTAGGCGTGCGCAATCCCCTATGGGATAGTGCACGCCGTGCATGGTAGTTTTGCTGGAACTCGGCAACCTGGTAAGCATCAAACCGTCCATTGACGAAGTTATCAAAGCCTGGCCCCATCCCCATGAAATAGTCAAAAACCTTGTGACTGCGCATATAAATAGCCATATCCACTGGCGAAGCCAGGTCATCGGTCAGTAAATCCATCCTGGCATGCCGGGCTAATAGTGCCTTTGCAGCCAATAGATTGTTGAACTGGGCAGCCACATGCAATGGTGTCAGCCCCAAGGTATCCGCCCTGTTAACATCAGCTCCATAATATAAAAGCATATTGATCAAAAGCGTATCATTATAATATGAGGCTAGCTGCAAAGGCGTCCATCCCTCGATCAATGTGTCTGGGTCAGCTCCATATAAAAGCAACATATCAGCTGCCTGGTAATTACCATTCCTTATAGCATAATACAGGGGTGTACGACCCGCCTGGTCTACTATATTAGGATTAGCACCCTGCCTAAGTAAATAACGCAGTACAGTATCCTTGAAAGTGATAACAGCAAAGGATACAGCAGGCGGGTCGTAAGGTGGTACAATGTCTATATCAGCGCCCTTGTCCAATAAAAGCTTGATTAACACTGTATCACCCCGCTCGACAGCAAAAAGCAATGGCGTTATGCCATAAATATCCTCATAATTAGGATTGGCACCCTGCTTGAGCAATAGCTTGACAGAATCTACATTACCACTGAGAATGGAACTGATAAGCAATTGATTTTTATCAATCTGTGCCCTGGTGCTCACAGCACAAAGGAAAACTAATGAAACAATAACCCACAAACGCTTCATAACCAGAGAGGATTTAGTTAGGGCTCTGCTTCGCAGAGCCCTAAACCAGAATTTATCTAACAGGTGTGAACATTCGACGAATCTTTTCTGCTGTCCAGTTCCGCATTGTTGTCCACCTGTTAATCGGAATATTTACACCAAATGTAAAATAAATATTCATCCGGTAATCAATGTTCGAGAATGGCCTGACCACTCCCTCATCAGTCATTGTCTTAAAATCTTTATTTACAAAATTACGCAGGGTATATTCTATATCAAAATAATAAACATAATAATTAAATCCCAGGAAAAACGACGATGTAAGACGATGTACCTGTGCCTGTGAAAGGGATTTTATATTATAACCTTGTATCCATGTTCCTGACTGATACTCAACAACACTCAGATTAATATACTGCTTAAAACCTACTGTCATATAGCCCTGGTTAATAAAAATATCCCGTGGATTGTATTTGATATAAAAAGGTATAACAATGGAAGTTGAACGAAACGCATCAGTAACATAAAAATTAGAGTCTTTACTCATATATTGGATAGAGTATCCAAAATTCTGTAGCTGGGCTCCCAGCACAATACCAAATCTATTGCTCTTAGCATCAATATGATAATGAATAGAGAAAGCACCACCAGGAGTAACATTTAAAACTCTCCTGGCAACCAGGGCCATATCCCCTAATGGTGTGTGTGCCAGTAGATTAGTATTTGTGTTTGGAAAAGGCAAGACATTCCCAACCACTCCGAATTTCACAGCCATGTAACGGTATTCACTATTATCGTCCTGGGCCAATAGGGAAAGTGCCGGGATTTGTAATATTATCAAAAATATGACAATCTTCAAGTATCTCATAATTAACAAATTTTATTATGGTAAATATTCCCACAGATCATTAAGAATAGTGTTTTTATTATTTCCTCCACCCACAAAGATGCGGATTCTCAGGCCATGCTCCACTTCTTTTTTCTTAATCACAAAGCTAATAGCCCCTGCCCGTGGCTGGGCTTCTAGGAAGTCCTCATGAATATGGCTTCTCTCCAGCCAAGTATTGTTCTTCAGGTCATAAGCATACCAGTCATTATAAAAAGTCTGGTTATCACCCTGTCCTGTGCCGATATAGAAATATTTATGCAAGACACCATCACGTGAAAATTCCACATAACTAGCCACAGCATTATATCGTGCTGGGAATGGAACATTGCGCAGTGCTTTAAAATGAGTTTCATCATCATTTGGATTATAAAGATAATAATCATTCAAAGCTCTACCGCTACCATCATTACCACCACCCAAGAATACAATCTCACCATTAGACACAGCAACGGCATCCAGACGTGGAGTCATGTTATTCTCGAAATTATGTAATTTCCACACCCTCCACGGCTCTACGTAGCCTGTGTCCGAATCTTTGGTGTAGTCATATACATAAACATCAGGTCTTGGAGCCTGTCTCATACCGTAACCTACGAAACCCCACCACTGGTTGTTGTAAAAAACGGACCAGGCAATAGCTCCATAACGCGCCAGTGAAGCTGGCATATTTGTGACACGGCGCCAGCTATGACCATAAGGGAAGAATTTATAAAAATCACCTGAGTACGAAGTATCAACACTAAGACTCGTCTTACCAGAGCCCACATAGATATAGCTTCCAATGACAAAAGAAACAGCCTTATAACGGGGCAAACCAGGAAAATCAGGTTCCTGTGTCCATTGCTCTTTATCAGGATCATAAGCGTAAAAATCATCCAGAAGCTTATATCCATTATACCCCAAGCCCATATAAACCAGATATTGATCATTCTGTGAATCATAGACCTCATTCACTACTGCATCGGTTCTGGACTCTAATGGACCACTGGCTACTTTCATATTTCCCCTGTAGAACCAGATATCCCGTGGTACTGCAGTATGAAACTCTGTGACAACCTGATTATAGGCAGTATCTTTCTTCCCTGAATTCTTTTCTTTAAAAATAACAAAGCTACGTGTGTAATACAGTGTATCAAGCTGAAGTCCAGTAAGCTCAGATGTATAGGTCAGAACCGAATCATCAGGGCTGAACGAAACAGAATCACTTGTATAGACCACAGATGCATTAAACAAAGTAGGATTAGCATTATCAATCGACCAGATATGTCCAAACTTGAGCACTTCTATGGTATCCTGAATGTTATAAATATGCGCTTTTACCAAAGCAATATGAATACCACTATATAGTACAGAGTCTTTGTCTGCACGCACAAACAGATAAGCTCCATAACCATTGATCATTGTCCGACTGGTAATCTTGCGCCAGACAATGACGTCTTTGTCAGTTTTCTTACAACTCGAAATAAAAGCTAATGCAAAAATTATAATAAATCCATACGCGAGTATTTTCTTCATAACAATTGTTTTTACCATTTAATAATAAACCAGTCCTGGTCAGCACCATCCAGACGTGAAGGTCTTGTATCATCAGGTATCACTTCGATATATCCTGCATCTTCTGGAGCAAATTTTCTAGTTATTGAAGTTAAGAGCCCACGATCAAAATGATGAGGATAAGGATTCTTACACTCCATCAATGCCTGATGTGACTGCTGATCAAACTCATGTAGCTTATAATAACCAATATCACCTCCACGATGGTTCATGTGATATGCCTCGTCTATACTACTCAAAGCCTGTTCCAAAGTTTTAATATCTGGTGGAAACACAGCATTCTGAGGAATTCCCTTACCTATGGCGAAAAGTGTGTTAGGACCTATCTCATCGTTGATAAATTTTAATGCTTGTAATAAGTTTTTAAGAGGATACCATTTATCTCTATCAATATCCTCAATGTCAAACATTTTAAGAATTTCCAACATCTGTCGCTCAAAAATCTTATCGATTGATTTTGTAATGTTTTCTACCACTGTTCCCAGAACTTCTACTTTTTCATCAAACGGAATAAACTGTGCCATATTATTTATTATTTGAAAAGTTTTAAAACAAAGTTAAAAAATTCACAAGTAAAATACAATTTTATTTGATGTTTGGCATGATTAGCTAGACTCTTGATAAAGAGGAAATTCAATGTAAAAAGTAGTTCCCTTACCCAGCTCAGTATCAAACCATATTTTGCCTTTGGCATTCTGCACAATATTCTTGACCATTGATAGACCGAGCCCCATACCACTCGACTTTGTGGTAAAGCTTGGTGTGAATAATTTATGCTTGACATCATCAGGTATACCTGTCCCATTATCAATGACTTTTATCAAAGCCTTATTCTCTTTTTTCTCCAGTTCGACAATAACCAGTCCTTTGACACCCTCAGGAATGGCCTGCAAAGCATTCTTAATGAGATTAATCAAGGCACGGGATATTTGCTTATTGTCAGCCCAGATATAGACAGGCCTGTTTTTGATTATTGCCTTAATATGCACATTATCAATATTTTCGTACAATTTAACAAGATTTTCTATCTTTTGTGCCAGATCTATTTTTTCATTTTCTGATTTAGGCATCTTAGCGAAGTTGGAGAATTCTTCTGCAATATTTCTTAGATTCTCAATCTGCTCTATCAGAGTTTGTGTGACCTCGTTTAGTCTGTCCCCAAAATCAGCATCACCGTTTTCCCAGGCTTTTTGCAGAAGTTGTATGCTCAGCTTCATTGGTGTGAGAGGATTTTTGATCTCATGTGCTACTTGCTTGGCCATATCCCGCCATGCGTTCTCCCGCTCAGATTTAGCCAAAAGTTGCACACTCTCCTCGAGTTTCTCCACCATATTATTATATTCCTCAACGAGCCGTCCGATCTCGTCCTGGCGTTTATAATCGATTTTTTCGTATTTGTGCCCCACTTTCAGTTGTTTGATCTTTTCCTGAAGTTCTTTAAGTGGTGCTATTATCTGCTCAGATAATAAGAATGCAATAAGTACAGTAAACAGAAACATTACTATGTAAATATTTCCCAGGGTAAAGAGTAAATCGAGCACTTCTTTGCGCATCTCCTGGGAATTGGCAAAATATGGTATATTAATAAAGCCCTGTATTTTCCTGTTATTATCATTAATTACTGTGTAAGCAGATGTATAGCCCAAACTCCCAATAGCTTCTGTTTCAATATATTCCATAAACCTATCCCTGAGCAATTTGACCAACGCATCATAGTCTATATATGGGGCCAAGAGATTATTTTCGTAGATTTTTTCTCTAGATGTGGCCAGGAGTCTACCCTGATAGTCATATAGGTTAATATCCGTATTAATAATATCAGCAATATTACGCACCAGATATTTGATATTTTCATCAGATGGTTTTTCCTTGCTCTGGATAAATTGTTTTTCTAAAACCAGGCGTGAACGTGTGAGAGTATTTTTTATTTTTTCATCAAATTTTCTTCGATAATTAGCTGTGGTTATAGCTACAGTTGTCAAACCTACAATTATAAAAGCACCTGTGAGTATGCCAATCATAAAGATTAGCAGCTTGGTACGGAAACTTATCTTATGGGGCTCTTCCACGTTACCTCTCTCCAGTAACAGGAAGATCATACCACCTACTAACAAAAAAATGAAAAACAAATACGAGAAGGTAATAAGGATATCATAAGGACTAATACGCTTTATGCTGACAACAATGAGATAATCACGGTCTTTGTCATATCTGAGATAATGCAAATATTTATCCACTCTGACAAATTGATCCCCATGGGCTAATTCATTCCAGAAATCCTGCTCTGCTGGATAGATAAATTCACCAGATTTATATATTAAATGTCCATCACGATAAACGGCATATTTATAATCATGGTTTCTAGACTTTGTAATAGCCTGGTCAACCAATAGCTCTGGATAACCAACTTTTCCACTGACAATAGAAGGCTCGAGATCTATAGCAAGGGTAATATTATTCTTCTGTAAATAAATCACATAACCAGGCAAACGTCCGGGAGCATTAACAAAATAAAGAGCTTTTGCAATCCTTGAAGCATTTTTGTCCAGCAAATCATAATATTGCTGTTGACACGACTGATAATCAGACTCAGTGCATATATGCAAGCGGAGATCATATTTTTTCAGATAACCACTAAAATACTCTAATTTTAAATACCTATAAATCTGGCTTTTAAGCACTTCGCTCTGCACCCTATTCAGGTAAGAATCAAGTAAATCATCATTCTCAAGCTTTTGGACCACATCACCCAAAATCTGCTCAGCCACATAATCTCTGAAATAATCCAGATGAGAAGCCTGATAAACAAGACGTTCCCTGTTGCGCTCACCGATCGACAGTAATAGGACCACAGTGGAAAACAATGCTACAGAAATACTAATGGCCATAAAAAGTCTGAATCGCTCAACCCCCTTACGGGCAAAGTACAACAAGATAGCAAG
>JALVRO010000014.1 GCA_027031265.1 Bacteroidales bacterium
AAATAATCATGAATAGATTAATTTTATTTATTCTTTTAGTTACTTTTTTTGGTGAATGTAGTGTACAGCTTCCTTCTTCTAAATATGCCTTTATAGGAGATAAAAAAAACCTTGCGACTCATAAAAGAGTACTTTTAGCAAAAAGATTTATAGAATACTGGGATGCTCGTATCAGAGGAGATACTGCTAAATCATGGAAATATGAGCTTCCTTATATGAAATATATTTCTCCTTATGAAAGCTATAAATCTATGGCAAGAGGGTATTATGGTAAAAAAGTTGTATTGATACGTATAGAACCTCAAAATGAGAACCAAGTAATTGTAACAAGAAAAGTTTATATTACTCCAGATCATTTTCTTATTAAAAAAGATAAGTGGCTATATATAAAGGATAATTGGTATCATAAATTTTATCAAGCAATTTTACCACCTCAATCTGCAAAAGAAGCAGAATTTCAATGATTTAAAGCTAAATAAAGTTAAAAATTATAAAATATGTGTTATAATCAAACTGTTAACAAGTAATAATACAAGAGATGATAATATATCTATCTCTAATCAATCTTACCAAAAGGAAGGAGAGACTATGAGTCTTAAAAAATGGATTGTTTCCGGTGCTGCAGCATTAGCATTGATGGGTACAGTAGCTGCAGCAGCTCCAAAACCTGTAACAGTGGAAAAAGATGGAACTGGTGACTATTTGATAGCTCCAGCATATTATGCAATTGCTAATTGGAAAACAGAACTTAAAGTTGTGAATACAAATACTACACGAGCAGTAGCTGCAAAAGTAGTAATACGAGATAGTAAATCTTGTGATGAATTAGTAGACTTTGTAATTTACCTAACGCCAGGAGATGTATGGACTGGTACTCTGTATGAAGAGAATGGTAAAGTTTACCTCAAATCTACAGACGATTCTATGATTATTGGTGGACAAGTAGCCTCGCCAAGTCATCCTATAGTTGTGGGAGGCAAAGCTATTACAGTTAATTATGATGGAAAGGATCCGAATACTGCTCTTGATAAATCTGTTATTAAAAATGTTTATTGGCATGGATATGTAGAAATTTTTGGACTTGTAAATTATAGTCCAAAAGCTATAGAACAATATTATCATGATAATTTTAATAGCAATTATCAAGTAAGAGCAAATGATGAGGCATGTAAACCTCTTGATAAGCTTGTCATGTATAAGGTAGTTAAGGATAATACTAATTTAAGAACATTATCTGGTGATCAAGATGTTGCAAATAGTGATTTAATGGGTAAAGAAACTATTTATGCAGAAAGTTCTGATGTAAATGGTAGAAGATTTATGCAGCTGAATATGGCAGCCTTTGGAAATATGTCAAATCAACCACAATATGGAAGCGCTACTAATCCAATTTATGGTACACAAACTTCATTACTTAGTGTTGTAGATGATGCTGATAAAGTTGCATCTTTAGATGCCGCTCTTGCAAAAGATCATATTTATGTGATGTATGAGGGTGATGGAAATAGCATCTATCCAATTAGAACTCACTTTACTATTCCAACTAAAAAGTATTGGTTCTCTGATGGTAACAATGGTATGCCTAGTGGTTATAATTTAGATAATATTATCAATACTCCAACAAATGGTGCTATCCCTTTTCCATTTGAGTATTATTATACTCTCAATACTAATACTACTCCTGTGACTTTCAGAGACAATAAAGAGCATTGCAATGCTTGTAACAATACTGGTACAGAAATTTCGGGACAAGAGGCACAAGATTGCAGTATTAAAATCCGTGAGGAGCTCCATTTCTTCGAAGATAAGAAAAGAACATCTTTGTATGATTCTTCCGATCCAATTGCTAAATACGCTTTTAAAGAGGGTGGTTATATAGATTTCAATCTTTCTGGTATTACCTATGATGGTAAGATGGATGATGACAATAATGTTACATTCAAGGGAATGCCAGTAATTCCTACTACTTTTACTGCAAAAGATGTACAAGGAATCTATCTCAACAATTGGCTTTATAATCAATATCATGAAGCAAATGTAACAAGTCAACCACAATTTTAATTAAAATCATTCTCCCTCTAAATCGTAATGATTAGAGGGAGATAAATTTTTGGATTGCTAAGAAAATTTAGTTTTTTATATCTAATATTATAGATATCTATTAAATAGATACTTATTAAGTAGAAGACATATCGATCGATATTTTTTCTTCTAATTTCTCTCTTTTTGATTTCATCAGTTCCCTCTTTATGTATTTATATTTTGTTCCCTAATAAAATGTTGAGAGAAGGGTAATTCCATATCTCTGGATATAGTAAATTATACTTACTGGGATGGAAAGGAGAAATTTTAAGAAGGTTCTTATCGCGAGGAATGTGATAGGAGAAATCTGTCAATGAGATACCCTTTTTTAGGAAAGCTGATATGTAATCACCTACAAAACGATGGAAGTACGGAAAGAATGTTTCTATTCCTTCATCTCCTATGATTG
>JALVRO010000015.1 GCA_027031265.1 Bacteroidales bacterium
CAATAGAACGCTGTATGTCAACATTGTTTTCTGGTGTGAATGTGTGAAAAGAGCCGTCAATATGTGATTTGAATGTTACTCCCTGTGGTTTGAGTTTGCGCATCTGTGCGAGGGAATAGACCTGGAAGCCACCGCTATCTGTTAGTATTGGCCTCTCCCAGCCGATAAAACGGTGGAGTCCTCCGGCTTTTTCGAGTACGTCCAGGCCAGGACGGAGGTAGAGATGGTAAGTATTGCCCAGAATTATGTGTGCATTTATATCGTTGGCCAGTTCCCTCTGGTGTACAGCTTTGACAGTTCCCTGTGTGCCTACAGGCATGAAAATAGGTGTCTCTATCTGGCCGTGGTCTGTGAGCAGTACACCTGCACGTGCACCTGTTTCTTTATCCTCTGCAATTATCTCAAATTTTAGCATGGACTAAGCATATTTTTGTTTGACTTCCTCTGATGGATTGACTTTGAAGCGAATACGAAAAACGCCATTTTCGTAGTTTGTGGAGATAATTTTAAATTCACCGATTTCACCTGTATGTTCGACATGATTGCCTGCGCATGGACAGTGGTCATAGTCTCCTATCTGGATGATTCTAATCTGTGGGTTTTCCTCTTTGCTGACACGTATCTTAAAATGGGCAGCAGCCTCATCATAAGGTAGAAAGTACTCAGAGACAGGCAGGTCCTGTCTGATGATTTCATTAACCTGTGCTTCTACTTGCTTGATTTGTTCCTCTGTCAGCGGTTTATCCAGATGATAATCACATTTTGATTTTTTCTTCTCTATGTGACAGTTAAAAGCTCTCTCACAGCCAAACAGACGTACCATTGTTTGGTTGAGAATATGCTCGGCTGTGTGCATTGGCGCATAGTATTGCTTTGGCATTGTTAGCGGCGTTTTTTGAATTTTTGATAAAAATAGTCCCATATTTCCCCTTTCGGAGGTGGGGCAAAAATAGTAATTTTTTCATTTGTTATTGGGTGAAAGAAAGCAATGCGTCTGGCATGTAAAAAGATACTTTTGTCTGCATTAGCGTGTGGATAACCATATTTCATATCGCCAATGATACGGCAACCAATTCTCAGAAGTTGTGCCCTTATCTGGTGATGACGTCCAGTGTGGAGATATATTTCCAGAAGATGAAATTTGTTTTTATAGCTTCCCAGGTAGTTGTAGGTTAAAGATGCTTCCTTGCTGCCAGGTTTGGGGTAGTCGAGCGCATAAGATTTGTTTTGTTGCTCATTTTTCCACAGATAATGATGAAGTGTGTCTTTGCTTTTGGGTGGCTTTTTGTTAACGACCGCCCAATAGGTTTTCCTTACCTTGCCATCGTGAAACATCTTGTTCAGTTGCTTGAGAATGCTTTTTTTCTTGGCCAGTACCACAGCACCGCTTGTTGGGCGGTCGAGACGGTGTGGTAGACCCAGGAAGACGTCTTTTTTCAGATAAGTACGCTTCAGATATGCTTCGGTCATGTCCAGAAGCGTGGGATCACCTGTTTTATCACCCTGTATAATTACCCCGGGTGGTTTGTTAACAATGATTAGATAATCATCCTCGTAAAGAATATCAATATGTGGCAAAGTCTTTTTGCTCATGACCGGAATATTTGGCACAAAGTTAAATCAAAACCTCTTTTACCCACAGGTATTTACAATTTTTAACCACGTCTTTTTCTTTTTTTGGCTTCGACTTTGAGTTTTTCACCTTCGCTATGGGCAATGACTACAGCTGCTGTCGAATCACTCCACACATTAACAGTAGTGCGTAACATATCCAATATCTGGTCCACAGCTATTATTAATCCAATGCCTTCGAGAGGCAGTCCAAGGACCGAAAGCACAATAGTAATCATTATTAATCCGGCCATAGGAATAGCAGCTGCGCCGATAGAGGCCAGAAGTGCTGTAAACACAGCGATAAACTGCTGGGTAAAGGTCAGATGAATGCCATAAACCTGTGCTATGAACATTGCTGCCACCATTTCGTATAGAGCTGTGCCATCCATATTGACAGTAGCGCCCAAGGGCAGAGTAAAGCTGGCTATTTTCTCCGATACCCCTGATTTATTAATAACACAATCCATTGTCAACGGCAAAGTAGCGCCTGATGATGCAGTGGAAAAAGCTGTTAGCAGGGCATCACTCATTGCCCGGGCATGGGCCAGTGGATTGACCTTACCAAAGATTCGAAGTGCCAGAGGTAATGTTATCAGTGCATGAAAGAGCAAGGCTGCTATAACAGTAAGCATGTAGACACCCAGGCTTGTGAAAAGGCCTATTAGATTCGACTGTTTGCTCACGACCACAGCCACAAGGCCAAATACACCAATAGGTGCAAAACGTATGATGAAATGTGTAAGTTTCATTATAGCCTCGAAAGCTGCATTGAAAAATTTTATCAGTAGCTCTTTGTGCTCTTCTTTGAGCTGTGTGATGAAGAACCCGAATAGTATGGCAAAGAATATCACCTGTAACATATTGTTATCAG
>JALVRO010000016.1:0-3460 GCA_027031265.1 Bacteroidales bacterium
CTAATTACCCAGAGCACCAGGTCCTCCTTTTTGCTGCATCATCATTCTTCCATAAGCCTCCATCAATGGCTGCTGGATATAATTAACAACTTTTTTACGTCCATATTTTTCGGCTATTACCGAAATATTCTGTAGTACTGAAACTGCTATCTGCGGTTCATTACCTAGATTCTGTGCTTTTTCGCCTGTGAACTGGTTAAAGTAATTGAGTTCCTCTATGTAATTCTTAGCTGTCAGCAATGCCACACTGTCACCTGTAGCAGTGTCTCCAATATTGTAATAATCCTGCATTATTGGGATCATGAAATAGTCAAAGGCTATTTGATTGTCAGGCAACTCTTCGAGGCATTTATCAAGCACAGCTTCAGCGCTATCACGCTTACCTTCCTCATAGAGAGCAAGTGCTGCCCTGTGGAATAGGCCTCTGATGTTCATTACTGCTACTGTGCGCTCCACGTAATGACTTACATTAAACTTAGGATCCTTGATATTGCCATAACGGAATACATTCATCACTTTGTTGTACAGAGAGTCTGCTATTACACTACCCATGAATCCCTGTGGCACCTGTGCTTTGTATGGCACCAGTCTATAAGTAAATCCTTCGAGACGGAAGTAATCTGTCAATCCCAGATAATTCTCCACACCCATGCTTGTAGCAAAGTATATTGGCCTGTCCCAGTGGAAATTAGAAAGAATATCAAGCACAGCCACATTGTTCTTTAACAAATAATTCTTTGGCAGCTTAAACTTGATTTTATCCACAACCTCATCTGCATATTGTGGAGGAACAGTACCATTATGAAGTACTTTTTCCTTATCAACAGGTATGAGAAGTTTCTTGGTTGGGCAGAAGTCAAACTGGTCTCCACCCTGTACCTGTACTTTTGTAGTTGGATCGTCTGAACCAATGAAATCTATTACAGCATCAACCGGAGCATAAGCATCAGCTATTCGGGCCATTAAATTATCACTCTGTTTCTTCAACTGCTTGATCTGTGCAGGGTCAATGTTGAATTTGCTAATATTCTCCTCCTGGCTGAGTGCATTTACAAAGCTAAACACCTTGAGCACAGGCAATTGATAAAACTCAGCCGAATCATTCAATATCTTCCATGTCTTCTGGTCTACCTGTGGCAGAGTAGATTTACCAACAACTTCGAGCAGTTGTAAACGTAGATTTTCATAATCTTTAGCAAACAAATCTTTATTTGCATCAAACTTCTGCTGAATCAGGAACTGATTCTGTTCATAAATCGGCACATAATCACGTTTCCCTTCAATATATTTATCCTGGGAGAGGGACATTGGAGCGGGATCCGATTCATAAGCCTTACGCTTTATCTGCTTAACATACCAATCTGTGCTCAGTAGACTCAGGTTGACCACCCTCACATCTGTACGCACGCCCTCCACTTCCTGGTCATACCACAGTGGGAAAGTATCATTATCACCAAAGGTAAACAAAATAGCATTTGGCGCACAGCTCATTAGATAATCATAAGCAAAATCCCGTGCGTGATAACGGTGCGAACGGTCATGATCATCCCAGTTCTGGAAGCCCATCTCAATAGGTATACCAATAGTGAGCACCAAAGCGAGGATGGCACTGAGATTTTCTTTCTTCAATACCTGCTTGAGCCACTCATAAATAGCCAGAACTCCCAATCCTATCCACACTGCAAAAGCATAGAACGAACCAGCATAAGCATAATCACGCTCACGGGGCTGATAAGGTGTCTGGTTCAGATAGATCACAATAGCAATACCTGTCATTATAAAGAACACCAGTACAGCCCAGAAATACTCTTTATTACGGTAAGAATAAATAAGACCAATGAGTCCCAATAACAGCGGAAGCAGATAATACTTGTTTCGAGAGCGGCGATGCTCCCATTTATCCGGGAGATTATCCTGTGGTCCTAGACGCATCTCGTCCAGGAATTTTATTCCCGAGATCCAGTTTCCATGTAATAGGTCTCCATGTCCCTGAATATCATTTTGTTTACCAGCAAAATTCCACATAAAATACCGTAAATACATCCACCCGATCTGATAAGAGAAGAAAAATCTAAGATTGTTGCCAAAATTAGGCTGCTGTCCTTCCCTTACACCTCCCCACACTTTATAAGCCTGGATGTGCTCAGGCTGGGCACTATACATACGCGGGAAAATAGTACTACGCTTGGGATCGTAGATATATTCAGGGTTTGTTTTCTTGGTCTTGACATACTTACCATTAAGCAGGACATAAGTATATTTGTCTTTACGCCCAACTACTTGTGCATCATAATATTGTCCATAGAGAAGGGGATGCTCGCCATATTGCTCACGGTTAAGATACGAAAGCAGGGCAAACGGATTATCAGGGTCATTCTCATCAATTGGCGGATTAGCAGCAGAACGGATTGGTATGAGGGCAAAAGATAGATATCCAAAGAACATCAAAGCTATAGCTACAAATACATTATGCCACAGGTATTTTTGCTTTTTGTAGAAATAATATGCCAGGCCAATGAGAACAGCGAATAGCAAAATTATATAGAAAATCATACCACTATTTGGCGGCAGTCCCAGACTATTAACAAACAAGAGCTCAAAAACAGAGCTCAAACCCACACCCTTTTGCACAATACCATAAAGCACTAAACCTAGAACTCCAGCTGATATCAGAAAAGCAATGATTCCTCCTTTGAGTGTTGGCTTATATAAACGGAAATAAATAACCAGTCCAATAGCCGGGATAACCAACAGGTTGAGCAAATGCACACCTATTGACAAACCCATCAGATAAGCTATCAACAGAAGATATCGCCAGGATTTGGGATCATCTGCTTCCTCCTCCCATTTCAGTGCAAGCCAGAAAACTAATGCAGTAAACAGCGACGAAGTAGCATACACCTCTGCTTCTACTGCCGAAAACCAGAAAGTATCAGACCATGTATATGCCAGGGCACCGACCAGACCGCTAGACAATACAGCTATCAGCTGGCCCACAGACAATTCTTCCCTCCCTGAGACTGAAAGCATTATACGCCTGGCTATATGGGTTATTGACCAGAACAGGAATAATATTGTAAAAGCACTGGCCAGGGCAGAGAAAGTATTCATCATCTTTGCAACCTTGGTCACATCACTACCTGCCAGCAGCGAAAATAGCTTCTGCATCATCATAAAAAGAGGTGCTCCTGGAGGGTGACCAACCTCAAACTTGTATGACGTAGCTATAAATTCCCCACAATCCCACAAACTTGCTGTAGGCTCAATCGTCGAGAGGTAGGTAAACGCTGCTACAACAAATACCAACCATCCCAGAATCCTGTTGTAAAGCTTAAACTTTTTCATTTTTTTATTTTTAAAAAATTAGTTTATTTACACATCGATTTTTCGAAACTAAGCAAAAATATAACTGAAAAAGAAAAAATTAAAAAAAATACTCAACTTTTTATTAAAACAGATA
>JALVRO010000016.1:3470-7637 GCA_027031265.1 Bacteroidales bacterium
GCTATATAGCAATGGAAGAAATACAAATGTTTCAAAACACTGAGATAGCCTTCAAATGGCGAAGTGACAAGGATCTGAGACGTGCATACTTTTTGATGAAATCTATCAGCAAGCCCTGGCTCGTCAACACAGGAAAGCATCTGGCTAATCTAGCTATTGCTATTCATCTTCCTATCAACTGGATCGTAAAACCCACTATCTACAGTCATTTTGTCGGAGGAGAGACTATCGAAGAATGTATCCCCCTGGTGCGTACCCTGGAAAAATTCAATGTCAAAGCCGTACTCGATTACTCTGTCGAAGGTAGCGAAGACGAAAAAAAGATTAAGCAAGCCCTGGACGAAACACTCAAAACAATTTACAACGCAGCCAAGGACCCTAATGTTCCCTTCGCTGTCTTCAAGCCCTCTGCCTTTGGTATTCCCCGTGTACTGACCAAAGCATCAGAAGGCGCAGACCTTAATGATTGGGAAAAGAAAGAAGTGGAAAAATTCCGTGAGCGGGTCTTCACCCTGTGCAAGACTGCTTATGAAAATGATGTGCCTATTATGATTGACGCCGAAGATTATGCTTATCAGAAGATTGTGGATGATGTTATTTATGAAATGATGCTCCAATTTAATAAAGAAAAACCTGTTGTGTACAATACTCTCCAGATGTACCGTCGCGACCGCCTGGATTATCTCAAATATCTTTACGATCAAGCACAAAAAGATAAAATAAAAATTGGTATTAAATTCGTCCGCGGGGCTTATATGGAAAAAGAGCGTGAAAGAGCTAAAAAACTTGGATACCCTGATCCTATTCATCCAACAAAGCAAGACACAGACCGTGCTTATAATGCTGCACTCGAATTCTCAGTTGACCATATAGACACTATCGCAGTGTTCAACGCTACACACAATGAATACAGTTCTTATCTAATGACTGAGCTCATGGACAAAAAAGGTCTGGCCAAAGACGACCCTCGTTGCTACTTTGCCCAGCTTTATGGCATGAGCGATCACATCACATTTAACCTGGCAAAGCTGGGCTATAATGCCGCTAAATACATTCCTTACGGCCCAGTTCGCCATGTCTTGCCTTATCTCATCAGACGTACAGAAGAAAACACATCTGTGGCAGGACAGACCCCACGGGAGCTTCGTCTTATTGAACAAGAATTTAAACGCAGAAAAGCGGCAAAAAAATAAATTTTTACTAATATTGCATTTGAATTGCCAAACAAAGGGCGCTTGACCTGCGCCCTTTTTTAACGTTTGATTTATATGATAGGAACAGCTGTCTATTGGTCTTTGATGAAGATGTACAACCTGATCATATTGCTAGCTTCTTTGTTCAACCCAAAGGCCAAAAAATGGATTAAAGGCAGAAAAAAAATATTTTCTCACATTCAGTCATGTATAAACAATGACCATTCTCCTCGTGTGTGGTTTCACTGCTCATCTCTTGGCGAGTTCGAACAAGCCCGCCCTGTCATAGAAGCACTCAAAGAACAATTCCCTGATTACAAAATAATACTTACGTTTTTTTCTCCTTCTGGCTATGAAGTCAGAAAAAATTACAACCTGGCAGATTGGGTCTTCTACCTGCCACTGGACACCCCCCGTAATGCCCAGCATCTTGTTAAGCTTTTTAACCCCACGATTGCCCTTTTTGCTAAATATGATTTCTGGTATTTTATTCTTCGTGAACTAAAGCGCATGGGCGTCAAAGTCGTGCTTTTCTCAGCCATTTTCCGTCAGAACCAGCTGTTTTTCAACAAACTAATAGGTGGCTGGTACCGCAAATTGTTATTTTTCTTTGACCATATTTTTGTTCAGGATAAAAATTCTTTCTACCTGCTAAAAAACATTGGTATTCAGAGCGTTGAAATAGCTGGTGACACACGTTTCGACCGTGTGGTGAAAATTGCACAAAAATTCAAACCAATACCTTGTATAGAGCCATTTATTAACGAAAAAACAATAGTAGCTGGCAGCACATGGGAAGATGATGACAAAATCCTGGCAAATTATATCAACACCCATTCACAGGCCAGGCTTATAATAGCACCACATGAGGTCACACACAAATCTTTGCACAGGCTAATGAAGCTTTTCAAAGAAAAATACGTGCTTTATACAGACCTGGCCGAAGGCAAAAAACCCTCACATTCTCCCCAGGTCATTATTATTAATACCATTGGTTTGCTGGCCAAGCTATACCGTTATGGTGCTGTCACTTATGTCGGCGGTGGATTCGGCCATGGTATACACAACCTGCTCGAAGCCGTTGTTTATGGCAAACCCGTTATCTTCGGGCCTAACCACGAAAAATTTAAGGAAGCCCTTGATCTGATTGACTATGGTGTGGGATTCTGCATACACGACGAACAGGAGGCAACCCAAATCTTAGACAACTTACTGACTGACCCTGATAAACTTAAAGACATCTCACACAGGGCACTGCGCTATATCTACAATAACACGGGCGCAACAGAAAAAATCATTTCCTGGATCATAAAAAACATTTAGGATTCGAGATCGACCTTGAACAGGTAAGCAAAGTCCACTTCAAAACCTATAACCAGAATATCATCTACCTGCTCATTATCCAGCATCCAGGCATCAAGCTCGTCGCGAAGCTTCTTCTGCTGATCTTTCATCTCATACTGTTGCAGTTCCAATAGCAAATTCTTGAACTTTGTGCGTTTATAACGCTTATTCTCCGGCCCTCCAAACTGGTCTATAAATCCATCAGAGTACAAATAGACATTGTCCAAATCTACCAGTTGTATTATCTCTAGATTAAATGGTATCTTCTGAAGTTCCTTAATACCTATAGGCATACGGTCTCCACGTATCTCTATAAGCATGTCCTGGTCGCGTATGATATTAAGCGAAATATTAGCGCCAGCAAAAAACATTTTCTTTGTCTGGATATCAATAACCCCAACGCCAATGTCCATACCGTCTTTAATGTCGCTCGAGAGAATATTATGATGCAATGCCTTTATGACCGAAGCCCTGAGTGTTTCCAGAATCTTATTAGGCAGCAGATTTTGCTCATTCTTGTCTATAGAATCCTTGAGTAAGGTCAGCCCCAGGACACTCATAAAAGCACCCGGCACACCATGTCCTGTGGCATCTCCTACCGCAAAAACTATTCTCTGTTCTTTCTTGTCAAAGAAATAAAAGTCTCCAGAAACAATCTCCTTTGGTACATAGAAAATAAATCCCTGAGGGAAGAGCTTATGGAAGGTCTCATCAGGTAATAGAGCACGCTGCAGACGCTTAGCATATTCCAGGCTTGAGAGCATCTCCTGGTGTTGGTATTCCAGGCTTTTTCGACTCTCGAGTAATTCCTGGTTAATCTTTGTTAATACCTGTGTTTGTGCCTCTAGCTTATCACGTTGTTGTTTGATTTCTTTCTCTGCTTTTTTCAGGTCTGTGATATCCATATCCAGTATTACAAACCGGTAAATCTTGCCAGCATCATCACGCACAGCCGTTATAGTGGTCTGGTACCACAAATCCTCCCCTGTATCCGGCACTACCTCATGTGTGGTATAGGTTACAGACTTAAAATTAGGATCAAAGTTAAGCAAACGCTCGAACACATCGGGCCGTATATTTTTAATAGCCTTGGGTATTATGGCATTGTGAATTTTCTTAAACTTGTGCCTAAACAGATTAGCAAACCCTTTATTCCACCATTCTATACGACCTTTATTATCCAGAATAAGCACAGCATTATTGGTATACTGTGCAACAAGTGATAACTGTCTCAATTCCAGATTTGTTAGCCTGAGCTTCTCATTCTGTGCCACAAGTTCTTCCTTATTAGCCTTCAGCTCTTCGGTCAGACGGTTAAGCATTTTATTATTCTGCTCCAGTACCTTATTTTTAATCTCAAGCTCTTTAGTTCTCTTCCTTACCAGTTTCTCCAGACGCCGGCGGATTATCTCCTGACGCCTGATACTAATCTTTACTGCAATGTACATCAACAAGGCTAGCGTTAGTAGATAAACAATGAGTGCATAATAACTGAGCAGGAATGGGGGCTTTATCTTAAACAAAATACGTAAAGTATATACCTTACCTGTGGTATTAGACTTTATCCTGGTCTGCAATTCATATTTGAGGGGAAGCAAACTATTGTATGTAATGGTGTTAGAATTAGTCC
>JALVRO010000017.1 GCA_027031265.1 Bacteroidales bacterium
TGATAAATACCCATACCAGAGCCACAGCAATTAGCCGTGTCCACACAGGTTGTGTTTGTGTCATCTGGAAAGTGAAAGCTGCACTTACCGCCAGAGTCAATAATGACACTAAGAGGTTTTTTTTAGCGAAAATCTGTACCAACATAAACCTGCATTTATTTATGACCACACACCTGCGATTGGGTGACCGCAGAAGTCACATTTCCCGTCTGTTATATTGACCTTTGTTACATTGAATCCTACCCTGCTGACTACTTTTTTACCACAGTGTGGACAAAAAGTGCTTTCCCTTTCATGTCCCCATACATTGCCAATAAGTGGATATTTAATGCCTTCTTCCAGAGCAATTTCTATGGCTTTCTCCAATGTGCTAACAGGAGTAGAAGGCACATCCTGCAATTTATACGAAGGATGAAAACGGCTAAAATGCAAAGGGTTATCAGCAAAACCGTTATCCACGAGCCAGCGGCACATCTGGCGAATCATATCCATGTCGTCAGTATAACCAGGTATGACCAGATTTGTTATCTCGAGCCACACGCCGTGTTCTTTCAGGATTTTCAGTGTCTCAAGCACAGGCAGCAAACGGCCGGAGTTGAGCTTGCGGTAAATACGGTCATCAAATGACTTGAGGTCAATGTTTGCTGCATCGAGATATTTGGCCAGTTCATGTAAAGGTTCTGGATTTATGTATCCAGCAGAAACAATAATGTTTTTAAGACCATGTTCACGAGCCAGACGTGCTGTATCGAGAGTATATTCGTAGAAAGCCGTAGGGTCTGTGTAGGTATAAGCAATTGATCTGCAGTCTGATTCAAGGGCTTGTTTTACCACACCGGCTGGAGGAAGCTCATAAAATGGCAGCTCATTGGGTGCGGCCTGGGATATTTCCCAGTTCTGACAATTTTTACAGGCTAGATTACATCCTGCAGTTGATATGGAGAAAGCCAGAGAAGCAGGCAGGAAGTGAGCTAAAGGTTTCTTTTCTATAGGATCGACATGGACAGCGACAGGGTTTGCATAAGCAATGGAGTAAAGTACTCCATTTTCGTTTATGCGTGTGTGGCATGGCCCCATCTGGCCAGGACGTAACACACAGTTGTTAGGGCACAGCGTACAGCGCACCCTGTCGCTGTCGAGGATTTGCCAATATTTTGCAACGACCCGGTGTGTCATTGCTCATTGTTTATCAATAGCCAGATTCCTTTGCCAGGATGACGGTTTACGTAATCATTGTATGCTTTGATAACTTTCATAGGGTCATTGTAGCCGCCAATACTAACGCGGTGACGGTTAGGCCCAAAGGAGAGAATCAAAGCTGGATAGCCTTCATATCTAAGTTTCTGCTTGAAGTTTTCGGCGTTTTCCTTTTTAAGAAAGCTGCCAACAATGAGGTAATATTTTTTGTAGTTAGATCCAATAGGTATATGCGCTCTAATTTTGATTGACGACAGAAGAGCTGTATCTGCAGGAGCAGGTATTGTTTGTTGTGGCTTTGGCTGGGGAGGATTAGCCTGTTGTTCTGTAGTGGGAGTTGCCTTTTGTGTGGTAACCTCAGTTTTTGTGCTAGCAGATGTCTGCTGTTTCTGTGTTTGTTTTTTAGGTGTTGATGGCTGAGTAGGGTTGTTTGTGTTTGTTTTGACTACCTGCTGTTTGGTAGTTTTGGGAGTAAGGATGCCTTTGCTAAAATCAATGATAGGTTGACGGTATGCTATGATCACTGCAAAGATAGCAGCTAGGGCTGTAATAATAGCTGCATATTTGAATGTTTTAGTCCAGTTGATAGTGGCCTTTTCCTTTTCTTTCTTTGGTTTTGGTGTTGTTTTGGTTTTTGATGTTCTGGAAGTTGTCTGTTTTTTTACTGTCTTTTTTGGAGTAGGAGATGTAGCTTTTGCTCGAGAGCGTGGTTTTGTGCTTTTGCCAGTATAAGGCAGTTCTATTTCGGTATAACCAAAGTTATCGGGGTGCAGGGAGTATTGAGCTGTCTGTACAAGGGTTGGATTCTGTTTGTCTGGTGCAAAAAGATAGCCTATGTGGGGGAGATCGACTTTTTCGCCATTTTTTAGTTTTGTGTCAGCCTCTAAAAGAGCTTTTTCCATGAGGCGTTCGATTTCAGGTATACTTTTTTTCAGCCGGTCAGTCACGAATTGGATAAACTCTTCGTCAGTCTTTGTCCCTGCAGGTATGAATGCGAATTTGCGTCCTGCGGGTTTGAGAATTTTGTTTTCACTGTCTATGGTAGCATCATAATTAGTTGCAGTGAATTTGCCGAAGTTTTTGATTTCCAGGGAATCGCTTTTGCGTAAAAGATATTCAGAGACTAAAGACCACATTGTTTTTAAATTATTGATTTGTAACAAATTTAATTGTTTTCCTGGGATTTTGAAATTTCAGGCTAAAAATTATAATATTTTGCATAGAAGAGCTGGTATTTGAATAAGTTTTTGTCCTTTATAAAGGTCTTGAAGTTCTGGTCACTAAAGAGAAAGATTGTTTTTGTCTGAAACATTGTCTGTGTGCGGAGATAACGCAAAAATACGGCTGCCTGTGATAGGTCTTTGAATTGTCTGGTTACAAGAATTCGTTTTTTGTCCAGTAGAATGATTTTGACCTGGAATTCCTGGTCTTTGAAATATTCATTAACCAGTTTAAAGAGGGTGAATTTTAGTTCGTTAACATTGTCTTGAGGCTTTGTGAAAACAACCAGATAGTGTGGACTCTGTGGTGAAAATTTGTAAATGTTAATGTTTAAACTGCCTTTTGTCAGGCTGTTGTATAATTGTTTGGCCTTTTGTGTTATATCTGCGTCAGGATAGTTGGTAATAATGTATTCTAGAGTTGAAGTGAGGCTATCTCTCATACCCAGTCCGCCGAAAGCTTTAGCTTTTAGGAATAGGAGGTTAGGAATAGCAGATGTGCCCTGTAGATTTTCCAGGGCGAAATTGACGCTGTCGATGATTTGTCTATACTGGTATTGATTATATAGGCGTATTGTGTTTAGCAGAAGGTGTTCTGCCCTGTCTTGTTTTTCTTTTAATTGATAAGTTAGGGTTGGGGATAATAAGAGTCGTGCATAACGGCTTTTTGGGAATTGGCGCAGAAGTCTGGCTTTATAAAGGTTTGCTTTGTCTTTTTCCCCTTGCATTGTGGTGATGAGATAAAGATGATAATAAATGTCAGGCAGGTATTTGTTATCTGGATATTTTTGAAGAATTTTTTGATACGTATGTTCTGCTTCAGGTAGATTTTGCATGTTGTTTTCGAAGATTTGAGCTATGTTGAACCATGCTTCAAGTATTTTTTCGTTGGCCACCTGTTTCGCACTATCGCTCAGGGGTATTTGTTTGAGATAATATTCCCGTGTTTCTGTTTTTTGTTTTTGCTGTTGTTGAGCGACCTGTTCGTTTTCTATGTTACCTGAGATAATGCTTTTATTTTTACGGCGCCAGTTATCTTCCAGTCTACGGTTGCCCCAGCGCTGGCGGAATAGTTGTTGACCGCGGCTGACCAGGACAGGATTGTAGAAATACCATTTGCCTCCCTGTGATTGTGTTGTAGGAAGGCCAGAGGCGTAACGCTGGCTTTCTATATCAAAAGGATCATAAGTTGGGCGGCCAGTTGATTGTTCTTTTTGTTTTTTTCTGGCTTGTATGATGCTGTCAATAATGGAATTGAGTTTTTTCTGTGGAAGGCTGGCCAGACGAAGCAGGCTATCCTGTGTTTGAATGATTTGATAATTCTTGGCCAGCTCGATGAGGTTTGCTGATTTGCGTTTAATTTTTTCGTAATTATCATAATTTTGAGGAAGAAATCTGAGTGTGGAGTCATAATAAGCACCTGAGAGGATATAATTTCGAGTGCTAAAATAAAGGTCTGCTATCTGGTTGTAAATTAATGCTTTGTTTAGGTTGTCCTGGGATAGAGCTGCCCCCATACGAAAATATTTCAGAGCCTGGGCAGTGTCTTTGTTCTGCAGATATGTTTGACCCAGTGCGTAATATATCTTGTCTTTGAATTCTTCGTTTTTCTCATCACGTAGCATTTTCATTAGTTTGCGTCTAATTTGCCGGGTGCCTTGAGAACTGGATAATGTTGTGGCCCGCATAAGCTGGGAGTGGAATTCTAGCTCATAGGGTGGATTGTAATGAGGAACTTTTTTGAACAGGACAGAAGCTTGCTGTTTGTCTCCCTTCATCAGATAGAGCTGTGCGAGCAGATAAGTGTATTTAGCTTTTTGTTGGCGGTCGTGCAGTAGTTTAAGAGCTTTTTCGAGATAGCTGATAGCTTTGTCATATTGTTTGAGATGGATATAAATGTCTGCCCATGTGAGGAAAATTTCTTTGTTCAGTCGCCGTGGATGGCGGGGATCTGCTTCCAGTTCCTGTAATGATTTTTTAGCATCCAGATAACGTCCCTGAGAAATATAAGACCTGACCAGCCAGAGCTGGGCATCAAAGCGTGTGTTTTGTTCTTTGAAGTCGTCCAGGATCTTGTGTAGAGCTCTCTGGCTCTTGGCAATGTCACCTTTGTATAGATTGGCAATACCGATAAGAAGGTAGCTATCGTCCACCCATTTGTTGTATTCTTTTCTCTTGAGAAAGGCCCGCTGGGCAGGTGAGAGATTATTCCCCCTCATTTGTGGCTTGACAGTGATGGAATGCTTGCGAATGGTCTTTGCTGATTTTTCTAATACGCGATTAAGCTTGGCCTTTGCTAGTGATGAAGCGTTTGGACACTCATAAGGAAAGACAGGCAAGAGATTGAAATAATTAATCTGGCACTGGTCAGTTATTTGCTTATTAGCATCCTCCAGCGCCATCCTGGCATTAAAAAAAACATTATAGTGTGCCGTAAGGTTGTGAAAAGCCCTTGTTATTGGTGTGTTTTTTTGTGTAGAACATGAGAAAAGCAGAAGAAAACTGAGTGTTAATGATAAATAAATGAGCCTTTTAAGCATATTTACTTGTTTTTTTCCAGGTAAATTTTTCTGGAATTTCTTTGTATACTTTGTTTTTATTTAACTTAAATTCAATATAATTTATTTTTTTGCCTTCTTCAAGAAACATTGTTTCATAATAGGTTTTTATGTACCTAGCATCTCCTTCGAGGTCTGTTGAATAAAGGTCGTC
This sequence comes from Bacteroidales bacterium, assembly GCA_027031265.1. Classification (GTDB taxonomy): domain Bacteria; phylum Bacteroidota; class Bacteroidia; order Bacteroidales; family S143-33; genus S143-33. Next base: position 5,130 of record JALVRO010000017.1, read on the forward strand.
TGTTGCTACAAGAGCCTCAATATTATTGTAGTGAATCATTTTCATGGTGTATATGTACAGGTTGGGATTGTCGGTTTTTAGATGCACAATTCCTCCATCTTTGAGGATGTTCCTATACAGGTTAAGAAATTTAGCATTGAGTAGACGGCGTTTTTGTTTTTTACGTTGAGGGTCAGGGAAAGGAAGCCATATTTCACTCACCTCAGAGTCAGCAAAAAATGTTTTAAGGAAATCGATTTTTGTGCGAATAAATAGGACATTTTCCAGGCCCATTTCCAGGGCCTGCTTAGCTCCTGTGTAAATTCTAGCACCCTTTATGTCAATTCCAATGAAATTGCGGTCTGGATATTTCTGTGCAAGTCCTACTGTATACTCTCCTTTACCACAACCTAGTTCGAGTATAATAGGTCCATTGTTTCCGAAAAATTCATGCCATTTACCTTTAAGTTCAAAGTCCCTGTCTACATAATCTTTGATATTGGGTTGCATGACATTGGCAAAGTTGGCCATCTCTGCGAATTTCTGAAGTTTACCTTTTCCCATTGGTTAAAGTTTTTTGATCGTTAATCCTATCTTTTGGATGTCCACTAGCCTATCCTGTCTCATTATGTGCTGAATGAGAAAGGTGTATGTTCCTGTTTTACGGAACCGTACAGAGTCAGCGAATAATTGGTCTAACTTCCACCTGCGTCCTATTCCGATGCCAAGCCAGCGATGCTGTTTGTCCTGAAAGAAAATGTTAATTGTGTCTACACTAGCCGAGCTATCAGGGCCAATTACAATAAATTTGAGCCACAGGTTAGCATAAGGATATTTTTCGGTATGCTCGACGTTTAACCAGATCTGATACAGTCCAGTGGTGTCGTTGACCTTTGCCTGAAATTGAATCAAAGAGTCGTAATCCCATGATTTCGTTGGTAAAGAAAAAGATTCAGAGAACACCACGCCACGTCTATGGCATGAGAAAAGAAGTGTTCCCAGCAGCAGGATAAACAGGTATTTTTTTATGTTCTTACTTATTCTTGAGATCATTGCTGGATATAAGGTCTTTCAGGTTCAGGTTATGTTTGTTGCTAATGATATCCACAGCGTCTTTGTTGTCAACCAATAGGGAGTCAGGCATTTTGCCCTTGCGGTTCATCTCAATAATTCTCTCAACGCGTTCGATAGGTACAGGAGTCATATTAACAGAGTTTTCCGGATCAAATGAGTACCAAAGAATCTGCTTAAACACATCGCTTTTCTGGAAGTATGCGACACCTTCCCTGGTCCTGAGCGGGATAGAAGTATCAGGGAAACTGCGACGGGCTTCTAGATATGCGTCAAGCTCGTAGTTGAGGCAGCATTTGAGTTTACCACACTGTCCTGCTAGTTTTGAAGGGTTAAGTGATAGTTCCTGGAAACGGGCAGCATTAGTTGTGACAGAGATAAAAGTATTTTTCCAGGTAATACAGCAAAGCTCACGTCCACAGCTTCCTATGCCTCCGAGCTTACCGGATTCCTGACGGGCTCCAATCTGACGCATTTCCACACGGATGCGAAATTCGGCAGCGTATACTTTTATCAGCTCACGGAAGTCCACACGATTGTCTGCTGTGTAATAAAAAATGGCCTTTGTACCGTCGCCCTGAAATTCTACATCACCAAGCTTCATCTTCAGGCCCATTTCTTCGATAATTTCCTTGGCACGCTTGAGAACTTGTTGCTCGCGTTTGATAGCATTTACCCATTTTTCAATATCATTAGGGCGGGCCTTGCGATAGACCACTTTGAATTCAGCGTCGCGAGGTATTTCGAGCTTTCGAAGTTGTTTATAAACAAGCTCGCCAGTGAGTACAACCACTCCCAGATCATGTCCAGGAGATGCTTCCACTGCCACCAGTTCACCCCGACGCAGAGGAAGTTTATTGATATTGCGGAAAAAATCCACACGGTTGTTCTTGAATCTAACCTGTACGATGTCAGGGATATGTGTTTTGGGCAGGCGTACGTTTTCGAGCCAGTCAAAGGCATGAAAACGGTCTGTCTGAAATGTTGGGCATTTATGGTTTTCTTGCTCCTCTACATAAACAGAGCAGCCACGTGTTAGGCGTATATATTTGTTTAAGTCGTTCATGGTTTATTTTATTTTAAGCAATTTGGTAGAAATAAACAGTAAGTCAAGCATAATCAGCCTTGCATTGCCATTTCTTTCCAGGTCGTTTATAGCCTTAGAGAACTCATGGCTGAAAAGGCTGATATTTTTTCTGTGAATAAAACGGCTAAACTTTTTTGCAAAATTAAGTTCTTTTTGTGTAAGTTGCGATATTTGTTTGAGATTTTGGTTAATCATGAAAGCCTGTCGCAAGAAATGCAGACTATATGCTAAGAATTGTTTGAGTTTTTCCTTGTCGAGAGAGGCCAGTTGTTCGGCTGTCTCAATAATTTTGAGAGCATTCGCACTGTAAGCCACACGCATTGTGTGTGTAAAGAGGTCAAAAAAGTGTGCACCCTGGTCAGCTTCCAGGAGATCCATGAGAAATTTTTTAGCTATAATAAAATCTCCGCCGGCTGCACGTGCTGCTTGCTCAACATCCTGGTCATTAGCATCAGGAAATTCCTGTTTCAGAGCGCTGTATAAATCTTCGATAGATAATGGTGTGAGTTGAATAATCTGAGTGCGTGAGCGTATTGTTGGTAAAATAGCATCCAGATTAGATGTTACGAGTAGGAAAATAGTTTTCTCAGGTGGTTCTTCTATTATTTTCAGCAGTTTATTGGCAGTGGCTAAATTCATTTTTTCAGGCTTCCAGATAATCATTATTTTGTATTTGCCTTCATAGGCTTTGTAACTAAGTGTGCGGATGATTTCTTCTGCCTCATGTACGTATATAGAAGGCTGCGCATTTTGGTAGCCAATGAATCTGAGCCAGTCATCGAGAGAATGAAAGTGTGTGCTTTTGACAAAATTCTTCCATTCTGCAAAAAAGTCAGATGAAAAGGGCTTTGAGTTTTTAGGTGTTTTAACCACAGGGAAGACGAAATGCAGGTCAGGATGTGCGAGAGAATGATATTTTCTACAAGTTTTGCATTGTCCGCAAGAGTCAGTTTCTGAGGGATTTTCACAGTTGAGGTATTGTGCATAGGCCAGTGCAAGGGATAGACCACCCCATCCCTCATTACCCGCTATCATCTGGGCATGAGGCACACGGCCTTCTTGAACAGAAGTAATGAGCCGTTTTTTTAGACTTTCGGGTATAAAAAGTTCTGAAAAAAGCATCCTAACTTTGCCCGTTTTTAGGGCAAAGTTAGGTAAATTGCCAGTGTCTGAAAAATTATTCTTCTGCGTTAGTTATGAGCTTGAAACCAACAGAGTGAACATTAATAATTTTGACAGATGGATCTTCTGCCAGATACTTACGGAGTTTTGTGATATAAACATCCATACTACGGGCATTGAAGAAAGAATCATCTCCCCACACGAGTTTAAGGGCATAATTACGTTCGACAACTTCGTTCATATTGCTGGCCAGTAGCTTTAGTAGTTCGTTTTCCTTTGTAGTGAGCTTGCGTACTTTATCACCTATCTTGAGAGTCTGACGAACAGAGTCAAAGGTGTATTTACCAATCTGGAAAACAGTTTGTTTGGTCTCAGTCAGACGGCCAGTACGGCGCAGAATTGCCTCGATACGCATCAGTAGCTCTTCCATATTGAAAGGCTTGGTGATATAGTCATCAGCGCCTATTTCAAAGCCCTTGAGCACATCTTCGTTCATGCTTCTAACAGTGAGGAAGATGATTGGAATTTTGCTATTGATACGACGGATGTCTTTAGCAAGAGTGAACCCATCTTTTTTGGGCATCATAACATCAAGGATGCACAGGTCATATTCGTTTTCCATGAAGGTTTTGAATGCATCCTCGCCATCGAGGCAAAGGTCTACTTCGTAGCCCTTTGCGTCCAGATATTGACGCAGAACAGAGCCGAGATTAACATCATCCTCGGCCAGTAGAATTTTTGCTTTAGCCATTTTTTTTGAATTTTAGTTTTTTCATAGCATGCTTAGCAAGGGGAAAATATATTGTAAATGTTGAACCTTGTCCGGGTTCGCTATCCACAGTGATTTTGCCACCGTGTTCTTCGACTATTTTCTTAACATAATTAAGCCCCAGTCCAAAGCTTTTGTAATTGTGCACATCACCATTGTGGACCCGGTAAAATTGGTCAAAGATTTTTTTATGTTCTTTCTTAGGTATTCCGATACCATTATCCTGGATAGCAATAGCCAGGTAATTGCCTTCGTTATAAGTCTCGATTTCTATGACTGGTTCACCTTCGTTGTATTTGAGAGCATTTTCCAGGAGATTGATAATCACATTGGTAAAGTGTGTCTCGTCAGCTATTATAGTATCGTCCTGTGCAAAGAAGTTTTTGATGATTAGGCCGTTTTTCTGTTTGACCTGTACTTCGAAATTCTGTATAATTTTCTCAAGTAATGTGTGTGCCTGGTGATGATGTAAGTTAAAGCGAAGTCTGCCACGTTCTACTACAGATGTTTGTAAGATTTTTTCGATATTGAAACGCATTCTTTCGTTTTCGCGCTTGATGATTGATGCGATGTCTTTTATTCTTCCGGGGTTTTGTGGCAATGATTTGTCCATGAGCATTTCTGTGGCTAGCTGGATAGTAGCAATAGGAGTTTTTAGTTCGTGGGATACATTGTTAACAAAATGTGTTTTTAATTCTGATATACGTTTCTGTCTGAAAATTAAGAAAATAGTAACGATTGCTACGATCAAGAGTATTGAAGTAAAAAAGATTGTTGATATTGCCAGAGACGGCAGATAATTAAATAGATTATGTTCGTCTATGTTGAAATAAAGTAGTAAGTAGTACTTATTGAGGTTAAATTGTGTATGTGGAAAGAGTACTTTTGAGAAAGTTTCTCTTTTTGAGTGGGAGAATTTGAATCCTGGTGTTTTGAAAATAGCGTTCTGGTCCTGGTCTATGATAGACATTTCATAAGGGAACTGGATGTTATTAGTCCTGAATGCGCTATCTATTTTTTCTTTGAGATTGTAAGGATCTATGCGTTTTGTAAGATTAATTTTTTTACCAGTGAGTGTGCTATTTAATTCGGCAATATAGAGAGTGTTTTTATTGTTGATTTTATTAACAAATTCATAATCATTGAGTTGGATTTTCTTATCGTTTTCCTGATAAATTAAGAAGCGTTTTGATTGGTTATTTCTTTCACTGAGTATTTTCTGTATCTGTGGGTTATTTTCGAAGCTGAAAGCCAACGCAGAATCCGGGGATGCAGAAATAATTTCTTGTTTTCGTGAAAAGATAATCTCTTTTAGCTCATATTCTTTAATGATGTCGTCTAATATTTTGTTAACCAGAGCATTGAATTGTTTTTCCTGTACAAGAATAGATTCATTAATCCATTTTAGCTGTATATAAGTGAGTGCAATGATTGTCACAGCGAGTAATGTAGTTATGCCCCAGATAATATTACGCTTCATTTGACAAGACGGTTTTTGTATTGCTTCTCATAGTATTTTTGGTACTCTCCTGATACGACGTTTTTCAGCCACTTCTGGTTACCCAGGTACCAGCGAACAGTTTTGCGAAGGCCTGTCTCGAAGTCGACTTCTGGCTCCCATCCTAGTTCTTGCTTTATTTTGGAAGCATCGATAGCATAACGGTGGTCATGTCCAGGGCGGTCTTTGACAAAGGTTATGAGTTTTTCTGATGTGCCGGGATCTCGACCCAGTTCCTGGTCCATGACTTTGCAAAGCAAGCGTATGAGATCAATATTTTTCCAGGTGTTATTGCCACCTATGTTGTATGTTTCTCCAATTTTGCCTTTATGAAAGACAAGGTCTATTGCCCGTGCATGATCTTCGACGTATAACCAGTCACGGACATTTGTTCCCTGTCCGTAGATAGGGATATGCTTCATATTCAGGATATTGTTAATAGCCAGAGGTATAAGTTTTTCGGGGAATTGATTAGGTCCGTAGTTATTTGAGCAGTTTGTAATCACAGTTGGCAGATGATAAGTATTGTTGTAGGCACGGACAAAGTGGTCAGAACTGGCTTTTGATGCTGAATATGGACTGCGGGGGTCATAAGGTGTTTGTTCTGTGAAGAAGCCATCATCCTCGAGGGATCCATAAACTTCATCTGTTGAAATATGATAAAATAGCTTACCTTCTGGGTTGTCAGTCCAGTATTTGCGGGCTGCGTTTAGCAGTGTTACCGTGCCTATTATATTGGTTTTAATGAATTCCATGGGGTTTTCTATGGATCTATCTACATGGGATTCAGCAGCCAGATGGATAACACCATCAAACTGATATTTTTCGAAAAGGGAAAAAACCAATTTTTCGTCAGTGATGTCTCCTTTGACAAATGTGTAGTTAGGCTTATCTTCAATATCTTTAAGGTTTTCCAGATTACCTGCGTAAGTAAGTTTGTCCAGGTTAACGATTTGATAATCTGGATAATTATTAACAAATCTACGTACAACATGAGAGCCGATAAATCCAGCTCCACCAGTTATCAGGATAGTTTTTCCGGCCATAGATATTTCTGATTAATTGGTTTAAAAAGTTTTACTTCCAAATTTAACAAAATAAAATGTTATTTTAGTTAAATGTTAAAATTTTTTATTTATTTCCCATTTCCAGGCGGTCTCAAGCATGAATTCCAGATTGTATTGTGCTTTCCATCCCAGCTCTTTATTAGCCAGTATTGTGTCGGCATAAATAGCAGCAATATCACCAGGTCGGCGATCTACTATCCGGTAATTAATTTTCTGGCCAGAAACTTTTTCGAAAGTTTTTATCACTTCCATAACAGAATAACCACGTCCTACACCGAGGTTAAAATATTCATAATTCTTTTTGTTTTTTTTGTTGAGCAACCGCTCGTAAGCAATCACGTGTGCACGAGCCAGGTCCTGGATGTAGATATAGTCTCTTACAGGAGTGCCATCGGGTGTAGGGTAGTCGTTACCAAAGACGAGGATTTCTTTGCGTTTGCCAATAGCGACTTCGGTTAGAATTGGTATAAGGTTAAAAGTTTTTAGGGGAGATTCACCTATCTCAATAGAAGGATGTGCTCCGATGGGGTTGAAGTAACGTAAAGAGATAGCCTTGATATGAGGATACTGTTTAACAGTGTCCATTATGACGTATTCAGAAAGCATTTTTGTCTTGCCATAGGGAGAGGTCGGCTCTTTCATAGGCATGTCTTCTGTCACAGGCAGTGTATCTGGATTACCATAGACAGTGCATGAGGAGGAGAACACAAGGTTTATAGGGTTAGGGTAAAGACTGAGGGCATATACTAGGTTGATAGTCGAAAATATATTGTTTTCGTAATACATGAGAGGATGTTGAATAGATTCAGCAACGAATTTGAAAGCAGCAAAATGTATTACACCCTCGATATCTTTATGTCTAATGAGTAAATCGAGTATTTGGTCTTTGTATCTGAGGTCTATTTGTTCGAATTGTGGTCTGATTCCTGTAATTCTCTCTATGCCATCAAGAACCTGGATTTTGGAGTTTGAGAGGTTGTCAATTATAAGGACATTATGTCCACTTTCAATTAGTTGGACGGCTGTGTGCGAGCCAATGTATCCAGTTGCTCCAGTAAGAAGTATTTTAGCCATATCAGATGTTTGCTATTTTTTCTATTTTTTTCAGGTCAAGGATTTTTATTTTTTTACCTTTGAGTTCTACGAGGCCGTCTTTTTTGAATTCAGACAAAAGGCGTATTATTGATTCAGTGGCAGTGCCAACTATACTTGCGATCTCTTCCCGTGTAAGGGTAACATTGATGAAGCCATCATCATCAGTTTCGAAGTAATCCAGTAAGAGCAGCAAAGCTTCGGCAAGTCTTTCGCGCACAGATTTTTGCGCCAGGTCAAGTATGAATTTGTTTGATTCGCCAAGTTCTTTACAGGATAGCTTTATCAGTGCCATGGAAAAATTAGAATTGTTTCTAGCCAGATTTAGAAATACTTGTGCTGGGATCTGACAAAGCACGACGTCTTCGAGAGCCTGTGCTGTAGTGCAAGCAGCTTCTCCGCTAAGGATAGAACGAAAAGCAATAAGGTCTCCTGGTTTTGCGAAACGTATGATTTGTTGCTTTCCCTCTGGTCCTGTCTTGTACAGTTTTAGCTTACCTTTGTAGACACAATAAACGCCACGCAGACGGTGGCCTTCGTAGTATATTATATCGCCTTTTTTGTATAGATTACAGGCTTTGTCGAGGAAAAGACTTTCTGCTTCTTCCTGACTCAAATGTTTGAATGCGGATAATTCCTTAACCACACAATTGTAACATATTGGTTCACTGATTTTTTTGCTCATTTGATTTTTTTTACTGACTAAAAACAATATATTTGCACACAAATTTAATAAAATCTTAAATATAAATAATCTATGAAAGACGAAAGAGTATCTGTATCTCTTATTGATGGATTGGCTTTTCGTGGTACAGTTAATGGTTTTGAGATTATTCTGGATGCAGAACCACAAGTAGGAGGCAAAGATCGTGGGCCACGTCCTAAGCCCTTTATGAAGCTCTCAGTTGCGGGTTGCACAGCAATGGATGTTATTTCTATTCTGTATAAGATGCGTGTCGAGGTCGAGGAATTTAATGTCCATGTAGATGGTGAGCTTACAGAGGAGCATCCAAAGCATTATAGAAAGATGCATCTGATTTATGAGTTTAAGGGTAAGAATCTGCCCTATGAGAAGCTTGAGAAGGCAGTTAAATTGTCACAGGACCGTTATTGTGGAGTAAGCTTTGTTTACAAGAAAATAATGGAACTTACTTATGAGATAGTTGTTCATGATTCTCAGACAGGAGAGACTAAAAGTAGATTTTATGAAGGCTAATTTTTTTTTGGCATAAAAATAAAGGCGCCCGCAGGGCGCCTTTATTTTTAGAAGTTCACATGAAGTCCCACAGAAACAGGATAAAGTACAGGGTTTTGGTTGCTTCTGAAAATAGGACTGAGACTGTAGTTTGCAAATAATTGTACCTGGTCAATGCCTATTCGAGCTGTTAGCCCATAATGGTATGGCAAGACCATTTTAGCAACATTTTCTTTTGATTTCACCTTATTACCCGAAAGGTTGTAAATGAATTTGAGCTTTGAATAAACATTCAGGCCAGCATACCCACCAAAGTTAACATAGAATTTATTACCTGATCCAAAAGGGAATTGTAGTTCGATGAGCAATGGTACATTAACATAGAAAGTCTTGAGAGATATTTGTTTAAGAGTACTGCCATCAGGCTGGTTGGCAGGATAAAGGGAGTCAAGATCTAATACATAAGAGCTTGAGTAAGTCGGGAATGTTTCGTATTTGTAGTTATTCCACTGGAGACCAATACCTGAGACCAGACCCAGGAAATTGAAGATTTTGACATTACCTTCCAAAGAATTAAAACAGAACTCAAAACTTTTGTTCAGCTCTGGGGTTAGTGCTGGATTATTACTGCTATTAATAATAGCCTGGTGTTGTGTGAGGAAAGAATTAGGACCGAATTCTATTCCTGACCAGTGTCCTTTGAATTTCTTTGATTTGTAGTGTCTTTTGACCACTTTCTCTTGATTTTCTTCGAATTCATTATGCCCCACTTCTGATTGACTTTCCATTTCGTCGAGCTGTCTTTCGATGTCAGAGATGCCTTTTTGGAGCGCAGAAATCATTTTGCGATATTGTGCTTGCTGTTCTCTGAGCTCAGATAGACGCTTGCGGAGTGAGAGCTGGGTAGTATCGTTTGTTTTTTCCATGGCCTCAGTCAAGCTATCGATGATTTGGTCTATACTATCAATCCTGGCTTTGTATTGGTCTATTTTGTTCTGGAAGGTTTTTTTCCCAAATTCCAGATCTGACTCATTGTTTTTTTTACTTTTGGAAACAATGATAATAGTTTTGTCTCCGCTATAGATTTTGATGGTATCTTTTACTGGACCATCTGCGTAGGACATAATGCTTGTTCCTACAAAGATAACAGCTAGTAAAAGTATTAGCTTTTTCATTGTCTTAGTTTTTTCAGTTTTGTCTTTAAGACGCCTGAATACGGGAAATGTTACTCATGGATAACAAAATCTTTGTTAAAATTGATAATGTGACCATTCATATCCACACCTTGTATATTGATTTGTACCTGTTTAGTGCCTTTAGGTAAGTGAAATGTTGAAGTAGCATTACCACCACGTATGAGTAGCTGGGAGTTCCAGAAATAAGTAGCGTAAGGGTATATCATAAGTAATGAATCTGGCAAAGCTTTGAATTTACGTGGCATATAATATCCAGGCTGAATTTCTTTTGCATAGCCTCGTTGTATAAAATAGCCTTTTTTGGTGTAAACAGCGATTACACCTTTGGCCCCACGTGAACCGTAGATAGCGCTGTATGCTGCATTTTTAATAATTTCGATACGGTCGATGTCCTCTAGATTAAGGTTTTCGATTGTTGATTTGTCTACAGGTACATTGTCGACCAAATATAGTGGTTCGTTGCTTTGTGTGATGGACGAAGGTCCCCGTAAATAAATCTTGTCACCCATCTTGTAATAACTTGGGACACGGCCTTTTAACAGGTCAAAGATATTAGTATAGCCGTTAGTTTCGATGTCTTTCATATAGATAACCTGGTCCACATGGCTATGCAGCGTGCCTGCTTCTCCATGCCACTCCTTAAATTTAGGTGTCTGCATCTGGCGGATTCTGATTTTTCTAAAATGTTTTAAAGGAGTATACCTCGTAGGTATTGTGTCGTATCTGTCAATATATACGAGAACATTTTTAGATCCATTGCGTGCCCTGGCTTCTACCAGTGCCATAATTGTGTCAGGATAATTCAGACCTTTAAAATAATAACGGCCTTGTTCGTCTGTGTAAGTCTGATATTGGTCATTATAGGCATTTAGAACAGTTAGTGTGACCAGCGTGTTGCTCACAGGCAGGTCGAGAATCAATTTTGTCACCTTACCCTTTACAACGAGAGAATTCTGCACTTTATATTGTGGTGTGTTAATCTTGTTTTCCCATATCTGCTCTGGTTTATAACGCAGCCATTTATACGACTTTATATAATCATCTATTCTTTTGCTCTCCAGTATCCGCGTCTTTGCATCAGGTAAATCAGCCTTTAGCGATAGATAGTTGATGATATTGATATAGTCATTCACGTCTGTAGATGTGATGGCTAGAGACGTAGTGGCATAAATTGTGGAGTCAGTGTGCACATGTAGTTCATAAAGTCCAGGCTTCTTCTTTGTTATCCAGACTTTTATAGGTGTAGGTTTTATTTTGTTGTTAAAGACAATCTGTTCTGCCACAGGCTTTCCTTTGCCATTAAAAAGAACAAAATGAATAATACCACTGGGTAGTGATTTTCTTAGTACATTGAAGCTAAGGCTATCATTATTAGCCACACCAAAACTTGTGAAATATATTCGTCCATTTCTTTCGGCAAGTAGATAGATTGTCCTGTATTGCTTATCACTGGTCTGTGGTAGGTGGGACAAGACTTTAACCAGAAAATGTTTTTTCTCTTTGTCAATGTCCAGGACATAACCATAATTGATAGCTTTACCTAGTTCGACAGATGCTTTGCTCCTGTTAGATCGTGCTATTATTTTGTATTTCTTGTCCTTAGCTGGTGTGATTTGGACCTTTACGAAACCCAGGGAGTCGGTAGGCATTGTTTTGATTATCTTTGAGTTCTCCTTAATCGTAATCTTTGCCTGTCTGGGACTTCCTAAGAAATCAGAGACATTGATGTAAATTGTATTAGGAATGTCTGCTATTAGTTCTGCTCCAGAAAGCGAATATTCAATTTTTAGCCTGTGTTTTTTTGTCTCCAGGAATTTAAGGTCAAGGTATAATTTTTCGCTCAAGTGATTGATGCTGGGATTCTTGATTGTGATTAGTTTTTTGAAAAAGAATTTTTCGTTAAAGTTTTTCATCAAATTTGTGTAACCACGCAACATGTATAATCCCGATGGAATGCTATCACCAATTATAAAATCGCCAATGCCCACTCCATGTTTTAATTTGAGAATCCTTACATCTACGATACTCATATCAGGAGCAATGAGCTCTACAAATCCGATCTTGCTAAGAGTATCCAGATGATGCAAGTCATCGAAGAGATAAAATTTAAACCAGATATGTTCGCCACTTCTGTAAATGTTTTTGTCTGTGTGGATATAGACTTTCTGGATGTGGTAAAGAGAAGAAAACTGCTTGTATTGACCAAGCAAACGGCTGAGCACAGGATCTGAGGAGACAAGCCCCAGCAGAATGATTGTGCTGATTGTGAAGAATATCAGGATTTTACGTTTCATGGCAGTACATGTTTTTCGAATGGTTTATTGTAAATTTAGCTAATTTGGCATATCTTAGCAAACAATTTAAAATCAAGATAAAATACACGGGTTATGCATTACATAGAGGATCTGAAACAGTATATTGGACAGGAAGTTGTGCTCAAAGGATGGGTAACAAACAGGCGCAGCAGCAAAGGCATAGAATTTATTATTTTGCGGGATGGGACAGGATTTGTCCAGTGTGTTGTGGATGTTAATGAAGCAGGTGAGCAGGTCTATGAGAGGGCGCACCGTCTGACACAGGAGACAGCTGTTGAGTTTAAGGGTTATGTTCTTGAAGATGAACGCCAGCTAGGAGGAGTGGAGGTTCATGTTAGAAATATCGAAGTGATTGGTCCTTCGCAGGATTATCCAATAACAAATAAACCTCATGGTATTGACTTTTTACTGGATCATCGTCATCTTTGGCTACGACATCGCCGTCCTTGGGCTATAATGCGTGTCAGAAATACTATAATTTTTGCAATACATCAATTTTTCCAGCAAGAAGGTTTTGTGCAGGCTGATGCTCCTATTTTTACACCCAATGCAGTAGAGGGCACCACTACCTTGTTCGAAACAATGTTTTATGACCGTCCGGCTTATCTGACACAGTCTGGGCAGCTCTATGGCGAGGCAATGGCAATGGCTCTGGGGAAAATTTATACTTTTGGCCCGACTTTCCGTGCCGAAAAGTCCAAAACACGCCGTCATCTGTCTGAGTTCTGGATGATTGAGCCAGAGATGGCTTTTTATGATAATGAGATGAACATGGATCTGATAGAGCGGTTCATCAAGTTTGTCGTAGCCCGGGTGTTGGAGAAAAATAAATTTGAGCTTGAACTGCTCGAACGCGATACAACGATATTGGAGAATACAATCAACAAGCCTTTTCCCCGTATTACTTATGATGAAGCAGTGCAGATCATACGTGGAGAAAAACAGGTAAAAGGCAAGACCACAATAGGATTGCTTGAGGAGATGAAGGCCAGTACCGAAGATCGTATCAAAACACTGGAAAAAGAAATAGCAGAGCGTGAGAAAATACTTGCAGATCCAAACCTGAAGCAGGGGAAACGTAATTTCATTCAAAATAAGGTTGATACAATGAAGCATGAACTTAAAGAGCTTCAGGAAAAATTGAAGAATATACCACAATGGATTGATTCTGCTAAAAATTTTGAATATGGCGAAGACTTTGGAGGCTCTGACGAGACCGCATTGACAAGTCTGTTTGACACACCAATCATGGTATATAACTGGCCAAAGGCTATCAAGGCATTTTACATGAAAGAAGTGCCAGGTCGTCCAGACCTTGTAAAAGGCATAGATGTGCTTGCACCTGAGGGTTATGGAGAGATTGTCGGAGGTAGTGAGCGTGAAAGTAATTTTGACATCTTGCTCGAAAGCATTCGTAAGCATGGTTTACCTGAGAAGTTTTTCCAATGGTATCTGGATCTGCGTCGGTTTGGTGGTGTCCCCCATTCTGGCTTTGGACTGGGACTGGAGCGTTTCGTTGCCTGGATAACAAAGACTTATCATGTGCGGGAAGTAATACCATTTCCAAGATATTATGGACGACTCGAGCCATAAGATCTGTTTTGTCTAGACAAACGAGCCGCTCCTCATCGACGGCTCGTTTTTTATAAAAACTTGAAATTAGGTGTATTAATTCGGCAAAAATTTTGCTAAATTTACCTTAAACTAAATCCAGGTGTTTATGAAGTCGATCAAGGATATTTTGCCCGAAAGGTTAATGGTGCTAGATGGTGCAATGGGTACTTATATTCGCAAATTTAACCTCAAAGAATACGATTATCATAAAGATAAATTTGCCACACATTCTAAGAAGCTATTTGGTTTTCATGAGATACTGAACCTGACCTATCCCAAACTGATTCAGGAAATACACGAAAAATACCTAAAGGCTGGAGCTGATATTATCGAGACAAATACTTTCCGGGCTAATGATTATTTTCTGGAAAAATATGATCTAAAGGGTCTGGCTTATGAAGTAAATTTTACATCAGCAAAGCTAGCCCGAGAAGTTGCTAATAAATATACACTGATTCGTAGAAACAAACCGCGCTTTGTGCTTGGTTCTGTGGGACCAGTGCCTGATAAGCTGGATGAATCGGAGTATAAATCCATTTATAGCCAGCAGCTTAAAGGTCTTCTGGCAGGTCGGGTAGATGGGATAATTTTCGAGACTTTTACGGATCCACAAAATTTGTATTCTGCGATGGCCACACTTAATGAGATAATGTCAAAAAGGGCAAAAAAAATCCCTGTAATTATCTCTGCCACTGTAGCCACACCTGATGATAATCTATTCCTGGATAAAGAGTATGTAGACAAGCTATTACTGGATAATCCTTTCCTGGATGTAATAGCAGTTGGCGAAAACTGTGGTTATGGGCCTGATCAAGTGTATGGCCATATAAAGCAGCTCAGTCAGGCGGTCAAGCTTCCTATTATTGCATATCCGAATGCAGGTGTGGTTCATAAAGAGCCTATGTCAGCACCAGAGTTTGCTGCTTTTGTCAAAAAATACCTTGACGAAGGCCTGGTTAATATTATTGGTGGTTGCTGTGGTACCACACCTGATACAATAGAGTTGCTGAGCAGACTTGTGAAAGACTATAGCCCCAGGCCATTTACCCTTTCATAGAAATTTGTCACAGGATTAAAGTACAGCGAGGGCAGGCTATATAGCCTGCCCTCGCTTGTTTTGTCAGGTTTGTTTAAAAATCTGATATCTACTGCTAGCAATATAGCCTGTTCATTATCTCTTATTATTAAAGAATTCTTGCATAAGGCGGCGTGCTTCTTCTTCGAGGATGCCGCTGGTTATCTCTACCTTTGGATGAAGTAAAGACTTTTGGTACTTGGAGAGGATTGATTCGAACTGCATAAAACCAACCTTTGGCTCAGGGGCACCCCAGACTATACGTTTTATCCTGGCCCAGAAGGCTGCTCCTATGCACATTGTGCAGGGTTCTATTGTTACATATAAAGTAGCGTTTGTTAGATATTTTGCGCCAATATTCTGTGTGGCTGCTGTGATGGCAATTATTTCTGCGTGTGCTGTGGGATCCTGGAGTGTTTCTGTCTGGTTGTATCCGCGGCCTATTATTTTATTGTCCCACACGACCACGGCACCAATTGGTATCTCATCCCGGTCAAAAGCTTTTTGTGCTTCTATCAGAGCCTGGCGCATGAAATATGTGTCATCAAAAACGATTATGCTCATAACAGTCCTTTTTTCCGTGCAAAGTCTTTCCAGCTAGAATACTGCTTTTTTGTCGTATTTCCATGATTGTAGTAATGGCACAGGGCAATGGCTATGGCGTCTGTTTCGTCCAGTTTATGTCCTTGAAGATCAACGCCGAATATTGACTGGATCATTCTGGACACCTGCTCTTTGGAGGCACTACCATTACCAGTCACTGCGATTTTTACTTTGCGTGGAGCATATTCGCTGACCGCCAGTCCAGTACTGATAATAGCTGCTATAGCAACGCCCTGTGCTCTACCCAGCTTGAGCATGGATTGTGCGTTTTTCCC
>JALVRO010000018.1 GCA_027031265.1 Bacteroidales bacterium
TAATTGATTAAGTAGCAAAATTTCTAATGCGTAGCATTAGAAAAAAATCCAGATAACACACTGAAAATCTGTAAAGTATAGTTATACAAATCACTATTTTCAGTGGTTCTAATGCGTAATTTGGGATTAATATTGGATGAAGTCTATGGGAGATGAGGACGTTTATGCCATATCGGAGGTTCTCAAGAATGGTGAATATATGTTTGATCTTATACTATTCGCTGAAAAAGGTAAACCAGAGCAGGAAACTTTAGACAATTTCTTTGGGTCTCTCACTTTCTTAGATTAGATGTTGGCTGGGAACTAGCTCTTTTGAGGCTATATACAACAAGAGCGAGCCAAGGCTCGCTCTTGTTGTACCCAGGGCGGGAGTCGAACCCGCACGGCCTTGCGGCCACTGGATTTTGAGTCCAGCGCGTCTACCAATTCCGCCACCTGGGCATTTAAGCAGTGGCAAAATTAAAAATAATTTCTATAAACAAAAAAATTATTCCCCTATATTTTGCATGATTTTCTCTGCCAGATACAGGTCTATTGGCCGTGTGAGCTTTATATTTTCCTCGATTCCTGGCACAAGGTTAACCTTTTTTCCAAGACTCTCAAAGACTGTGGCATCATCAGTGAAGGAATTCTGATATTCCTGGTCATAAGCCTGGCGCAATTCCTGCACATCAAACATCTGCGGAGTCTGGACAAGGCGCACCTTAGAACGGTCTATAGGCCAATTGCGCCCTTGCTCTTCTATTCTCACGCTACTATGTGGCAGCACAAAAGGAACAGCATTACCCTTGTCCCGTGCTTCATCTAGCACACGACGCAGGAAAGCTGTGGTCACCAGTGGCCGCACTGCATCATGGACAGCGACCAATCCCTGTTCGAAGGCCAGAGCCAGACCATTTTTAACCGAATGAAAACGCTCCTGGCCTCCGTATGCAATACGGTGAGGTACTTCAAAGGAATACCGTGCCACAAGCTCCTGCCAGTATTGTTCATAATCCTTATTTAACACGAGAATTATACGCAGGTTCAGATCAGGGAAAGCCTGGTAAAAGCGCTGTATTGTGTGCATTAAAATAGGTCTGTCCCCAAGCAAAAGAAACTGCTTGGGGACAGACCCACCCATTCTTCGTCCCTGACCTCCTGCAACTATGATTACAGAGAGGTTGTCCATTTAATTAATTTTTCCTTTGTATGGCAGCCATATCTGCGAACGTCCTATCAGGCTCCAGCCTATATATCCACGTACCTGTAAATTACCGTTTTCTATCCACATCTTACAATCGTAAATCTTACCATTTCCAGGGTCAAGGATACGCCCATGATCCCACATATTGTTGCCTACTTTTTCTAATTTGGTCAGGATCACCATACCAATAACTGGCTTATTCTTACGGTCGCCTGGGCATTTATCACACTTTGGATTTTGTTCCTCATCTGGTCCACGGAACAGCTTTACGATCTTGCCATAATATTTTCCATCTTTAGCCTTATAAATGTAGACAATAGATTTGGGTTTGTGGGTCTCATCATCAATAGTCTTCCAATAGCCCACAATGTCCTGAGCACTTAGTCTGCCCACAAATGCTACTGCTGCCAGAAGCAAAGCAAAACGAATAATCTGCTTCATAGTTGTTTAGTTTTAGGTTTTTATTTTAGCACAATACCCCTCAAATCTATGATAAAATCAACCAGTTTGAGCTCTCCCTTATCATAATGTTTAAGCTCAAAAGTTTTTATGCTTGTACTAGGTAACGCTAAATCTAGCTTAATGTTGCTCTCCTTTTGCTTTTCCTTATCCAAACGATCATAACTGAGAATCATTATTATACGCGAATCAATTGAGTTGACAAGCCTGGATAGCATCTGGTAATAGTTATTCTCCTCAGCCAAAAATTGTAAATAATCCTGTATGACAACTATCAGATCATATTGTGCATCAGAATTGTATGCAAACAGATCCTCTATTTTAATGAAATTAACCTCTCTAAAAAGATCTGGATCTGCCTCAAAATCAGAAAAATCACGTGATACAAAGTCCAGTCTGGCTGAAAAATCTTTTAACAGCCACGTCAAGTCATATTGTCTCTGGGCCTTGCCAAGAATCAAAGCATTTGAAAAAAACTGATCATCTAACAGCGAAGCCATCAAAACTGCATAACGGAAAAAAGGCATATCCTTGAACTCCACAGACAACAAACGCTTACTTATCCGTTCAATATCAGAATATTTCCCTTTGAGAAAATCGAAACTTCCAAGTCCTTTCTTGATTTTTTTTTGCATACAACAATTTTTTATTACGTACGAATATGTTTATGGGCTGCAAGGCAGCCCATAAACATAAAAAATTTACACATAAATTAAGCATTAATAAGCTCCTTATATTTATCAGCTGTAAGGAGTTCCTCTAGCTGTGCTGGATCAGAAAGCTTAATTCTAGCAATCCAACCCTTGCCATAAGGATCCTGGTTAATTAGCTCTGGTGTAGACTCAAGATCTGCATTCATTTCCAGTACTTCACCATCTACAGGCATATATACATCTGCCACGGTTTTTACTGCCTCTATAGTACCTAGAGTGTCACCTTTGGACAGAGTCTCCCCAACTGTTGGTACCTCTACAAAAACAATGTCTCCCAGCTCACTCTGTGCATAGTCTGTGATGCCTATTGTAGCAACATCACCTTCTACTTTTATCCATTCATGATCCTGTGAGTATCTCAAATCTTCTGGCAAATTCATAGCTTTATTTTTTTTGAGTTTTGATTTGGTAATATAACAATTAATTTTGTTTGTAAATTTAGAAATTTTTTAATTGAAAAAAACCTTATCAAAATGAGATTTTTCTTTTTAGCTGTTTTTTTGCTTTCTACTCTCTCAAGCATGGGCCAGATAAAAACATGGTTTGACCTATTCACTACCAACCGTCTCCAGCATATTACTGCTACAAAATCCCGGGTCTTTGCCAGTGCAAAAAATGCCCTTCTCATATATACGCCTTCCACAGGCCTTGTCGAGCGTCTATCTGCGCAGAACCAACTCAGCGACACCTCAATTTCAGCTTTATACGCAACATCCAACAGGGCTTTTATCGGCTATTCCACTGGCAACATTGATGTTATCAAAAATAACGAAATCATAAACCTACCCAGCATAAAAAATAATCTTTCACTCCTTCCAGAAGAGAAAAAAATCTATACTTTTACACAAGATGGCAATCTTCTCTGGCTGGCTACTGGATATGGACTAACATCAATAAATCTGGATAACCTCAGTTTTGACCGGACAATTTACTTTCTCGACAGTCTGGGACAGAGAATTCCAGTAATAGATATCAAAGTTCTAAACAACAGGCTATACACCCTCACACCAAAAGGACTTTATTTCACAGGAACACAAAATATTGGACCCCTTCCATCATGGAACCATCTTCAGCTTAGTAACGGCAAAGAGTTGGGTATCATCTCGGGCCAGATATATGTACTGACATATCAAAACCAGGCCTGTGCGGTTTTCCGCCTTCAGGATTCTAGTTTTTACCAGATAACATACCAACCCGGCATGTATAAAATGAAAATCATTAACAATAAAATATACCTTTTAGGACCAAGCATTTTTGTCCTTGACTCAAACGGGAACCAGCTTGCAAAATATGATCACTACCAATCAGGTCAAAAAATTTATGCTAACGATGCGGTTCAACTGGGAAATTCTCTGTACATAGCAGACCGTTATGCTTCTCTGGTCAAGGATCTTTCACAGTCAATACGAACTGCCTCACTTTTCTCAGATCAGATCAATGCTATCAAATCTGCAGGAGAGTATGTCTATGTGTTGCATAAGACTGATACCATAGATAGACAATATGATTACAGGGCTGTGTTAAGTATCATAGACGAAATAGGTGATATACAATATTTTACAACCGATAAAGTTAATCAATTCCTCGCAATGGCAGTGGATCCGCACGATCCTGATCACTGGTTCCTTGCTAGCGATAGTGTAGGATTGGTGGAGGTAAAAAACAGGCAAATAGTTAATGTCTATACCACGGATAATTCTCCGTTGACAGTAGCTAATGATTATGTCAAAATCTCTTACCTCAAATTCGACAACCAGGGCAGGCTGTGGATTTTATATAATTCTTCGACATATCCTGTTCTCCTTCTAAATCCAGACGGGTCGTGGCAAGCAATAGAATCTTCTGCTGTTGGTGTGGGTAAGCCCTTTTCACGGTTCATTCTCACATCACAGGGTTTCTTTTATGCTCCGGTTAAAAAATTTGGCCTTATGGCTATCAATCCCAATACTGGGGATGCACGGGTGTTTTATCCTTCACGCCGTATAGGCAGCAGAATAAATGATATTGCCCAAGACAAAGATGGCGTACTGTGGTTTTCTACCAGTGATGGACTGGGTTATCTGACGACACAGGACTTCACATCACCTGACTTCAAAGCCATACGTCCACTAGTGCAGGTGACGCTCAATGATACCACTATTTATGCTTACCTGCTGGACAATGCTAATTGCTCCCGCATTGCCGTTGATGATGGCAACAGGAAATGGGTGGGTACCACTTACTTCGGCGCTGTGTTACTGGCACCTGATGGGCTATCCGAAATTAATCATTTTAATGTTAATAATGGTTCGATCGTCACAGATGCAATTTATGATATCGAATACAACCCACTGACTGGCATTGTATACTTCATCACAGACCAGGGTATAATAGCTTATCGAAACGACTCTTCACGTAGCATGGACGATTTTGGCAGTGTAAAAATCTTTCCCAATCCAATCAGGCCATATTATTCTGGGCCAATTACTATCACAGGGCTGAAGCAAAACACACTTATTAAAATAACTGACCTGCAAGGAAACCTTGTATTTGAAATGCGTTCCAATGGAGGTACAGCTGTATGGGATGGCAAAGTACTGAACGGATCCAGCTTGCACTCTGGCGTTTACCTTGTGGTTTGTTCAGACGAACAGGGAAAGGACAAATGTGTACACAAACTTCTAATTATCAAATAACTATGAAAAATTTTTCTCTCGGGTTAATCATAAGCCTCATCTTCATAACCCTCCAGGCTCAGACCCCTGACAGGGCTCTCCAACAATTCCTCTCCCGCCCACAATATCGCAATGCCAATATCGGTGTCTTTATTAAGGATCTGACCAATGACTCACTTCTTATCTCATACAACACCGAAAAATATCTCACACCTGCTTCTATCCAAAAACTACTCACCACTTACTGTGCGCTATCTACTCTGGGGTCTGATCACAGATTCGCTACTGAGCTATTTTACACAGGATACATAAAAGACTCTGTGCTCCACGGTGATATTATTATCAAAGGACATGGAGACCCCACATTTGGCTCACGGCTTTTCGGCGACACGCTCGTCATAGACAATCTAGCACAAACTATTACAAATGCAGGAATTCATGGGATAAAAGGCCGTATTATAGCCGATGCCTCTGTTTTTGGGCCAGACCCTGTACCACACAAATGGACCTGGGAAGACCTGGGAAATTACTATGGGGCGGCGCCGTCTGGCCTGTGTATGTATGATAATACATACACAGTTATCTTTCAGACAGGCCGCCCTGGGACAAGAGCAATAATCACCAGCATAGACCCTCATATTCCAGGGCTAACAATACGCTCTTATGTACATGCAGCGCGCATACGCTCAGACCAGAGCTATATCATTGGTGCACCTTTTAGCTTTGAGCGCAAGGTCACGGGACGCCTGCCAGCTTACCGCAGGGCCTTCAGGGTAAAAGGCTCCATACCAGATCCTGCCCTGCTCCTGGCACAGCAGCTATACCAGAGGCTCACCGCTGAAAAAATCTTAGTCAACCACGAGCCAATAAGCATCTACGACCCAGACTCTGTGACCTACAATACCGGTAACATGACCATTTTATGGCGGCATTATTCTCCGCCACTCAAGCAGATTATTAGCAAGACAAACGAAAAAAGCATTAATCTTTATGCCGAAGAGCTACTACTACACCTGGCCCTTAGGTACAAAGACACTGTCACGACCAGCGCAGGCGTCTCTGCTCTGTATCAATGCCTCTGGAGCATGGGTGTGGATACCACGGGCTTTGACCTGTACGATGGATCAGGCCTGAGTCATTATAATAGTCTAACGGTCAAAGCCCTTGCACAATTCCTCGAAAAAGTTTACCACAGCCCTAATTTCCGCATTTTCCTATCCACCTTGCCTGTAGCAGGTATTAATGGCACATTGAAGTATTTTGGACGGGGTACTGTGCTAGACGGCCATTTCCACTGCAAAAGCGGCTCCATGAGGCATGTGCGCAATTATGCTGGTTATTACATTAGCTCTGGCGGCAGGGTGATATTGGTCGTCGTTATAACAAATAATTTTAGGTGCCGCCAGAGCCAGGTACGCCATGACATTGAGCAATTACTTAACCAAATACTTAGCCCATGAAAAACACTTTTCTAATCATCACTGCCCTGTTGCTATTAACCCCCTTGTTTTCGCAGACCTGGCATGCCCAGATGTGTAGAGGTGGAGAGCGTGGCCTGCTACTGCTCAAAGGCCAGACGCTGAAGTTAATAATGACAGACCAGACACAGAGCTACACCTATGACCAGCTTCTGGTAAACCCAGTTCGTGATCTATATACATACTCATGCCTGGTAAATGCTGTCCTGACAGACCAGAGCCTCATTATCCTGGACAACAAGCTTTCAAAGATTAAGAGTATAAATCTTCAGAATCTGGGTATTCTCCGCCCCAGACACGTAGCCCTGGAAGGTGTACATTATGCCTGGGTATATGATGCCTTTGAGAATAAGGTTTTCAGAATAGACGTTGGGCTGGAGGCTGTTTCACAGTCCATGGCACTTAATTGTCTGTGTGACAAAGTCAGGGAAATGATTTTTCACAACAACAAACTCTTTTTTGCATGCAAAAAAGGTATCTTTTCCCTGGATAATCTACAAAACTTCAAACTCGAGCACAGAGGTGAAGTAGAAGACTTTGACTTCCTGGGCAAGCGAATGATTATACTTGTGGACAATCAAGTCTTAGAAGGCACACAACTGCTCAAGCAAGGCAAAGTTATAAAAGAACTCTCTGGCACAATAGATGGTAAAATCCTCCTCAGCGACAAAAGGAAAAAATGCTTTCTGCTCGAGCCGCTGTTATCAGAATAAAATCTGTGTTTGGTATAAAATCCTTTGGACTGCAAGATACTCTAAGGAGAGTGTAATAGCATCCTTTGACCATAAAAAAGCCGGGGCTGTCCAATGAGTGGGAATACTTCCCCGAGCAGCCTCGGCTCAGATTCTGTGTGAGGAAAAAACTTAGATGCGCAAAATCTCTGTTGGAGGCAGATTCTTATTGCGTTTGTCCACCTCTTCGATGAGTTTCTGGGCAATCTCACGGAAATAGTTGTTATAAGGGCTATCTTCCTTGAGTACAGTAGGTTTGCCGCTATCACTATCCTCGACAATACTCATAATCATTGGCACACGGCCAAGGATTGGAATATTATATTCACGGGATAGCTTATCTGCGCCACC
>JALVRO010000019.1 GCA_027031265.1 Bacteroidales bacterium
CTTTATCTCTATGGCAGTAATATCCATCGTCTGCAATGTGCTTTTATTAGCACGGAAGAAGTGGAAAGCATAACCAGATTTGTCGCCTCACAGCCTGGTTATCCTGAACCATTTGAATTACCTGAGCCTCCAGAAGAGGAAGGCGAAGCCAAAGAGCCTGTGGAGCTTAAAAAACTGGATAAACTATTTGATGAAGCAGCACGCCTCGTGGTATCCAGTCAATATGCTTCTATTTCATTGCTTCAACGCAAACTGGAGGTTGGATTCAACCGTGCGGCCAGAATCATTGACCAGCTGGAGGCTGCTGGTATTGTAAGCCAGGGGCACGGAAGCAAACCCCGTGATGTGCTGGTACACAGCCTTGATGAGCTGGACGAATTGCTTGCCACAGTGAGACGCAGAACATAAGAACTTATAGGGAGCATGTCTTTAGATTCACATGATGTGGTGCGGAAATGAATAGGGGAGCCCTGGGCTCCCCTATTCATTTAAACCGGATGAGATGCCAATTTCTTAGAAAGGCAGATCATCTGCATCATTGTCATCCTCGCCAAAGAATTCATCCTGGTCCAGGGTGTCATTGTCCAGGCTGTCGTCATTGAGCAAATCGGCATATTCGTCAGCTGTACTGTCCTCTTCGATGTTGTCCAGTGGGTTTTCTGTTACATCTGAAGGGGCTGTTTGCTTTGTTGGTCTAGGCTCAGAAGGTTGGTATGTACCAGGTGTTGATGCGGCGACCACATCTTCTTCTTTGACCACTTTAATAGCAAAAGCCCTGGCATCTGTGTACCAGCGTCCATTGTACTCGCGTGATTCGACAGAAAAATCAACTACAACACGCTCGCCAGGACGCAGGCTGTCTAGAGCTTCGGCTCTTTCGTTCCATACGGCAAAGGCTACTTTGCGTGGGAATTGCTCAAGAGTGTCGATTATTAGAAGGCGCTTCTTCCATGGGCCACGGGCTCCCTGTCCTTCTTCTATTGGTGTGATTTGTGAAACTCTTCCTTCGATTCTTAAAGCCATTTGTTATGTTATTTTATGTGTTTGATTTTTATCAGTTCAAGCTCATAGATAACCACGGAATTAGGTGGTATGTTACCGACCTGGCGGTCACCAAAAGCCAGGTATGGTGGAAGAAAAACGCGCCATTTAGCACCCTGGTGCATTTTTGTCAGGGCCTGGCGCCATCCTTTTATTGTTTTAGCCACACGCACCATCACAGGGGTGCGGGAATAATTATTGTCAAAGACCAAACCACTGGGCAAATAGCCTATATAACGGACCACAACATAATCATCTAGTGTGGGCCTGGGTCCATGACCTTTTCTGAGTATTTCATATTGTAGTCCGCTACTGGTAACATGTACACCGCGGCGCTGTGCATTCCTGGACAAAAACTGTTCCCACTCTGTATTTTTAACCTTTATGCGACGTTTGTGTTCTTCGTACAGGTAAACCTTGAGAATGTCCCGTGCTACATCAGGATCAATGAGTAAATTGTCTGTTTTGTCTGATCTCATTACCTGACGGATGGCTACTATCAATGCCTGGTCATCTATTCTGGTGAATCCTTCGCTTTTGAGCTTCTGCCCAATGGTTATACCAAGGCTGTAACTTATTGTGTCTGTGTGGTTTCTAAGTCTTATGCCTGTGTAAACTGGTCTATCTTGCTGACATGCAAACGTAAAAATTACAATTATTAGAATAAAATATTTCCACACAGGTTTCATAGTATTTAACCAAAAATTTCTTGTATTTCGTTCTTTAATATTCTAATAGCACGGTCTGTGGGTGTCTCATCAACAGAAGCATAAGCTTCGATAATCAGCCGGCTCATTTTTTGCACGGATTCATTGTATTTTGGATCTGAGGCTATGGTGTTAATAAGCCGTATGATGTTTTCTTTGGCTTCCTTGACTGCCTGCCAGGCTGTATTGCTGACATATATTTGTTGTGACAGGTTGTGTTCGTATTCCTGTCTGACAGCCTGAAGCAGAGCATAATGAAATTGTTCCTTTGTCATATCTTTTTTATATACACGCGGTATCAGAGACTGTGGACTGATACGTTCCATTAGCAAAACCAATCTCTCATAAGCCTGTAAACGCACAGGTAATAGACGTTTGGAATTCTCAATACTAAGCTTGAGCTGCAATTGTGCTTTTTCCCTGTCCAGAAAAGTTTTCAGTACAATATAAGCTGCCAGAAAAACCACTATTGACGGTAATGTAAACCAGAATGCCTGTAGTCCCATATTCTATTCAAATTTTTTCAAAATTAATGTTTTAGTTTGATTTACACAAAGCCTAAAATTGTTATATTTGATGTAAATAAGTAATATCTGGAGTGATGAATGGGAATAAGAAAAATTCCGATGCAATTTATAATCTTCTAGTGGAAAAAGCTACCCTTAAACAAAAAATATTTGACAATACACTGGAGGCTTTTAAATGGGTTAAACAAATAGCACAGGAGTTGGAGACAGAGTTTAATGACAAACTACGCGAGCATGATCAGCGTATATTGCTCAGATACAAGAATGTGGGTATTTTCCAGTCTGAACTAAAGGTAGCAGGCGATATGCTTATTTTTTATATGCATTCTAATGTGTTCCAGTTTGATAGGGACCACAGAATATGGAAAACCAAATACGTCAAGCAAGACTATTTTGCCAGTTATGTCGGCATAATAAGTATTTATGACTTTCTGGCAGACTCTTTCAGATATGGACGTAATGAGGATATGGGTTATTTGATTGCCAGAGTTTTTATCAATAAAGACAATAATTTCTTTGTCGAAGGCAAGCGTCAAAGAGCATATCTTGATGAGGATTTCCAGGATCGTAAAGTAACCAAAGAACGCTTGCGCGACGTAATAGAATCAGCTATTCTCTATGCTCTGCAGTTTGATTTGCTTGTACCACCTTATGACACTGTCAAGGTAGCTACTGTTGAGCAGATGTTAGAGGCAAGAAAGATTGGTGTGCCTACTGGTAAAAGGGTTGGATTTTCTTTCCGCACAGATGATATTGATCTGCCTGGTCCTGATGATAAGATTTATTACACAGGTGGTTAGAAAAAATCATATTCCCGCCGCAGAATAAGCAGTAGTAGTACTGGCAGGCCCAATAAAGAGAGAACAGCATTTATTGGCAATACTGTAGAGGAGATGTGTGAGAAAAAATCTGCCCACACTGTCACACCTGCGCCAATAATAATGACATAAGGCAGCAGGCTACTATGGCGTTGACTACTGATGGTCCACCGGGCAATATGTGGTGAGATCACCCCTACAAAGGCTACAGGTCCATATCCAGCTGTTAGAAAAGCAATGATTAATCCCACTGATACAACCAGAAAGGTGCGTTGTGCTTTGACATTTATTCCCATGCTCTGGGCATAGTCTTCTCCCAGATAAAAACTATCCAGTACAAGCGTTTTGTGCGAAAGAATTATTATTCCCCCCAGGACAATTACCAGATTAATGCCAATCAACAAGTAGTTGGCCATATCCACAGATGCCATTGTCCATACAACAAAATTTTTAACTGACTGGGCAGGTGAGAAATATTGCAAAATACTTATCAGAGCACTAAATATTCCGGCCAGCAATACCCCGGCTATTATCACAGCTACCATTGAATAATGCCTGGCTAATATCATCAGACTCAGAATCACAGCAATAGCGCCCACCACAGCAAAGACAAACTGTCCAATAAGCGAGAGCATGCTACCTGCCCCCAGCACCATCAAACCAATGGCTACGCCTAGAGCAGCTCCAGAGCTTATTCCCAATACATAAGGTCCTGCAAGGGGATTGTGAAAAATTGTCTGTAATACGAGCCCAGCCAGGGCCAGACCACTACCAGCTATCAATGAATTGAGCATACGGGGCAGACGAAAAAGATATAATATCTGCCATATTCCACTACCGGATGAGGAAATAAGCAGATGCCATACATTACCCCATAACAGGTCTGCCACAATTCCCAGCCCTAGCCACAGTACAAGGAGTTTCTTCATAATAAGGCTTTGATTTGCTACAAAAATCTTTTACTTTTGAGAAAAACACAAAATTACTTTGACCATGGAAAAAGAAAAAATGGACAACAAACTGAATATCGAATTGCCAGAAGATGTTGCCGAAGGTATTTATTCCAATCTTGCTGTTATAGCACATTCACATGCCGAATTTGTCATAGATTTTATAAAGATTCTGCCAGGTGTACCCAAAGGCAAGGTCAAAGCCCGGATAATCCTCACTCCTGAGCATGCCAAGCGTTTGCTCAAAGCTCTGGGAGAGAACATTCAGCGTTATGAGGAACAGTTCGGAAAAATAAAAGATATTGCTCCTCAGGGCCCGGGTATACCTATCAATTTTGGCGGTTCTGCCCAGGCATAGAGCTGGTTACTTTGTGCTAATGATTTTAACTTCTACGCGCCTGTTGCGGGCGCGTCCTTCTGCTGTTTTGTTGCTGGCAATAGGATGGAGCGGTCCGTACCCTTTGGTTTTTAACCTCCCAGGCGATATGCCTTTGCTGACCAGATAATCATAAACAGCTTTTGCCCGTCTCTCTGATAGTTGCATGTTGTATTCGAATGTGCCCAGAGTGTCTGTATGTCCTGAAATTTCTATTTTTATGTCTGGATGATTTTTGAGGAATTCAACCAGACGGTTGAGCTCAGGGTAAGATTCGGGTTTGAGTGTGGCTTTGTTGTAGTCAAAGAAAATATTTCTCAGCTCTGTTTTACCTTTTTTGCTAAGATCTGTAAGGACCACTTTTTTCTGTACCTCGTGATATTGATTTTCCTCGACAAGGTCGAAGTTCTCAGAGCGGAAAAGGTATCCTTCTTTGCGTATGACCATAGCATAGTTTTTCCCTGAAGGCAGACTGACCATGTATTGACCAGTGGCACTATTGGTCTTGACACGGTAAACGACCTTACCTGTCTCATTGTCAATGATTTCGATTTCTGCTTCTACAGGTTTGCCATTTTCATCTACTACCTGGCCTTTGACAAGGGTGATCTTAACAGGTGGCTCGAAAGAGGTTTCTTTCTGCGGTTGTGCCAGGTCTGCTATTAGTTTTTCCTCACCAGATAGATATGGAGCAGCTGTGAAAAAGTGTACCTGGTAAATGTCAGTAAAGCCTTTTGTGTCTTCGCGTACAGCAGAGATATAACCAATCTTAGCATTGCCAGAGAGCACAAAGTAAATATCGTCATCAGGTGTGTTGAGAGGATAACCAAGGTTCACAGGATCAGACCAGGAGCCATCGTCCTGGTGAACAGTCTTGAAAACATCATATCCGCCCATAGTGTTGTGGCCTTTGGAGCTGAAATAAAGTGTGCGACCGTCCGGGTGAAGGAAGAGACCATCTTCATCATAAGGTGTGTTGACATTGTCAGGAAGGCGCACAGGTGTGGACCAGTGGCCATTGCTAGCCCTGACACTGTAATAGATGTCACCATTGCTGGTAAGGGCATCAGAGGTCTTTCCGCGGACAAAGTAAATGGTATTCCCATCAATGCTCAAAGCTGCTGAGCTTTCCACTTCGTTGGAGTTGATAGGTTTTGGTAGTTTCTGTGGCTTGGTCCAGGTTTTCCCCTGTAAATGGCTGACGTATAAATCTTCGTCACGATAAATGATAATTGTCTGACCATCATAAGAAAGTCCAACCACAGCGTCATGTGTGGGTGTGTTGAGCGGATAACCGGCACTTTGGGCTGCCTGCCAGTGTCCATTGGTAAGCTCACTGTAATAAATGTCTTCGTAATACTGCCCGTCAACATCTTTGAGCTGATACTCATTGGGTCTGCGCGAGGTGAAGTAGATCTTGCTTCCATCAGCTGTTATAATAGGTCCATAATCGTCATAAGGAGAATTGAGGCTGGACATATTGACCAGCCCTATTGGTAAGCTATCTTTGACCAGTCTCCTCCCATTGCGGCACTCTATTATGTGTTTGTCTGTGAAGAAGTTGTAATAATTATCCTTTTGATATAGTCCGGTTTGCTGGAATTTTTGATAATATTTGATTGCCTGGTCAAATTTGTAATTATATTGCAGGGCTTGTGCATAAAAATAATAAAGGTCCGGCGTAAAATCAGCTGCTGAGTCAATGACTTTTTGTAAATAGCCCAGCGCCCGTCCTTTGAAAAGGCTTTTTAGATAACAGATGCCTATCTTGTAGTTAAGGGCCAGGTTGTTGGGATTGTATTTGTAAGCATTTTCGTAATATTTCAATGCCTCCAGATATCCACCTTTGGTTTTTTGTTTGAAATAAAAATCTCCATAACGAAGATTTTTCTTTATTTTAGATTTGTCTGAATTGCTCAATTGCATCACAGCGTTTTTGATAAAATCAGTCCGATCGATTTTCACATCGCTCTGGGCAAAAGACTGTGTGACAAGAATTAACGCAGTCAGAAAAATAATAAGTTTTTTCATTTGTTCCGGATTTAATTATATGTGTCCTTTTTAAAGCAAAATTTAGAAAAAATGTCATACCTGGACAAAGAAAAATTTTTTTTCATAGGCATAGCAGGTGCAGGAATGAGTGCTATAGCACAATTCCTATCCTTTGCGGGCAAACAAGTCATGGGTTCTGACCGCCTTTTTGCACAAGAACCACAGCATCCAATTATTTCCCGGCTTAAAAAAGCAGGCATTGAGCTATTTCCCCAGGGGCAGGCTTCTATACCCAATGATGCACTAGTAGTAGTCTCCACAGCAATAGAAGATACAGTACCAGAATACCGCCAGGCGATGGACAAAGGTCTGACTATTATCCACAGGACAGATCTACTAAGGGATATAACCGAACGGCACAAGACAATTGCAGTAGCAGGCACAGCTGGTAAATCTACAACAGCAGCAATGATTTTTCATTTGTTGCGGGAGGATGGCTATGAACCTTCTATAATAACTGGGGCGCCTTTGCTGGACTTACAGTCAAAAGGTATTGTTGGTAATGCCTGGTATGGCAAGGGCCAGTGGCTGGTTATAGAGGCAGACGAATCAGATGGCACACTGGTAAAATATCATCCAGAGATTGGCTTGATACTCAATATTGACCTGGACCACAAGGAGATGAACGAGCTGATGCGTATCTTTTCACAGTTTGCTGCCAATAGCAAGGTCTTGATAGTCAATACTTCTAATGCTAATGCGGCCAGCCTGGGCCGTTCGGGGGAATATGACTTTTGTTTTCAGGGGAATTGTGCTTTTTCTGTCAGGGATATTCGTATGAGCTGGGCAAATGTGGAGTTTGAGCTTAGAGGCCAGAGGGTAAATATCAGTCTGCTGGGCAAGCATAATGCTATGAATACGGCGGCGGCTATTGCCGCCGCCGTAGCTGCCGGTGTCCCTTTTGATGGGGCTGTCAGGTATATTGCTTCTTTCCGTGGCATAGCTCGAAGGATGCAGGTCATATACCGTGGGATAAATTTTTCGATCATTGACGATTATGCGCACAATCCCTCCAAGGTACGTGCAGCCATTGAGACAGCCCAGCATTTGGCAGGGCAGGTCATAGCATGGTTCCAGCCACATGGATTCGGCCCGC
>JALVRO010000020.1 GCA_027031265.1 Bacteroidales bacterium
ATATAAATTCACACAAGTAATAAAAATTTAACTTAATTTTTTGATATACAATTGTAAAATAAAAATTAATTTTGTTTTTTTAGATTTAGTTTATTAAATTTGTAAATAGATTAAATCAATTTGTAAAATGACGGGGTCAGACAAACAATTTCCCTCCGAAGACATAAATATACGGATTATGCAATTCCTTAAAGCTGAGAATCTTAAACCCAGTGAGTTGGCAGACTTACTAGAAGTGCCCCGCTCTAGACTATCACACATCAAAAATGGTAGAAACAAACCTAACATTGAATTTATAATTAAGCTACTTACGCATTTTCCTAAACTAAATCCTGATTGGTTACTTCTGGGAATAGGTAACATGTACAAAACTTCCTATCATATTAGCCAACAGGCCCTGGCATTTGATAATTCAAGCCCAACACATACACCAGATAACAAAACTGCATTAGAACAGACTTCTGAATCATCCCCTGCTTCACAAACAGAAACTTCAGACGAACAAACAGACAAAATGCAACCTATAGAAAATCCTGATTCTTCCTATAACAAGGTAAATCCACAGTTGCAAAAAGACCTTGAACCCGAGAGAATACTTATACTCTATCCTGATCACACATTCGTTACCTATAAAGAAAGAAAAAATTAACATAAGTTAGCAAATTGTATCCTACCTTATTAACTTACTGTAATATAGTATATTAAGGACTAAATAAAATCGAACATTTTTGTGCGCACATTTTTGATAAATTACGCACCACTTGTTAAACATTACCCTCCAATTATATCACTTTATTAACTATTAATCAATAACTTACCTAAATCCTAATAACTGCTATATTTTCCGTTAAAAAAAAACGTATATTCTACTGTAGAAAAAATTTGAAAATACAAGACTTAATTATTTTCTTTGAGACGTTATACAATTTTGTCAAATGCTAAAAATCTTAGCAAATGTACAAGTTATTAAAAAGTATTATTTTTTTATCAGACCCGGAGTTTGCACACAACACTATCGTAAAGTTATTAAAGGCTCCTGGCGCTAACCAGATACTGAGACTTATCTGTGCACCCGGTAAATTCAACCAATCTGTAAATATTTTTGGCTTAAAATTCAAAAATATGATTGGACTCGCAGCTGGCTTTGATAAAAACGGAGAAATAATACAACCTCTGACCAACCTTGGTTTCGGCTTTATTGAGGTCGGAACAGTCACGCCACGACCACAGCAGGGTAATCCTAAACCAAGATTATTTAGACTACCTCAGGACCAGGCTATCATAAACAGAATGGGATTTAACAATAATGGTGTTCAAGATTTAATACAAAACATTAAACAAAATTTAAATCAAAACATTATTCTGGGCATAAATATTGGCAAAAACAAAACAACACCAAATGAGCAGGCTGTGGATGATTATCTCTACAGTTTTAAAAATCTATTCGACTATGGAGACTATTTCGTTATTAATGTGAGCTCCCCAAATACACCAGATCTCAGAAAGCTGCAAAACAAAGAGTCCCTTAATACAATATTCTCCCAGCTGCAAAATTTCAATCTTTCCAAGCCCAGCCCAAAACCTTTACTTGTAAAAATCGCACCAGACCTTACCTGGCAACAAATCGATGACATCCTTGAGGTCATTTATCAAAATAAACTCTCTGGTATTGTGGCAACAAACACAACTATCGATAGACCTGCTAGTCTGAGAAGCCCTAAAACCCTGATTAACCAGGCTGGAGGTTTGAGCGGCAAACCCTTAAAAGATAAAAGTACACAGATAATTCGTTACATCCACAAACAAACAAATGGAAAATTGCCAATTATAGGTGTAGGAGGAATTATGACTCCTCAGGATGCTCTGGAAAAACTCAATGCCGGCGCATCTCTGATACAAATATACACAGGAATGATTTACAACGGACCATGCTTTGTCAAGCACATAAAAAAAGTTTTATATAATAAACAAAAACAATTGTAAATCATTTGCTCCATTAGAAGAAAAAATTAATTTTATCTCAAACATAAAAACTAACTAATATGCAAGGCACACTGCAAGTAACCAAAGCAGAAGGCCCTAAGCTTCTGGAAAAAAAATATAATGTTACATATAAAGCCATTTTTACCCAAGAACCAGAAGGACTCATCCCTGACTTGAAAAAAACTGTCGAGGATAAAATAAAAAATCTAGCACTTCTTTCCGAAAAACTCCCAATAGACTCTGGCATGTTTTTACAATTTGTCCGTCAGCAGCTATCTGCCGAAGTCGGTAAATACGGCATTAGATTAATCGACCTTTCATTACAAGCTCAAGAAATTGAAACTCAGGAGGCTTAACAGAAAAACGGAGACTTTAGTCTCCGTTTTTTTATTTTTTTAGTTTATTCAACTGGAGTTTTTCTCATCTTTCTGATAAATTAAAAGAAAAAATGACCTACTTGCAAGATCTCCACAGTATAAAGCCAGCTCCTACGTATTCTATTGACAATCTTTTATCTACATGCTTCCGTTGCCAGGATGAAGAAAAACAACAGCTCATCCGGAGAGCTTACAAATTCCTCACAAATAATATAAGCGACCAGAATATTATCAACCACAGCCTGGAAGTAGCCTTAATAGTAGGCAGCGAAATCGGACTTGGAACAACCTCTGTTACAGCCGCAATCCTCCATGAGCTTCCAAGATACTCGGAAATATCTCTCGACGATATAAAAAATAATTTCGGCAGCGAGATTTACCAAATCCTTCAGGGACTTTACAAAATCAAAAACACTGAACTACAATTTAAGAATAAAGATATCGAGAACATAGAGCTATACAGACAGGTCATTTTCAATATGTCCACAGACCTGAGGATTATTTATCTTCGTATTGCCGAGCGACTTGTAACACTCAGACACTTTGAACAGCTCAATATAACACAGAAAAATGTCATACCTATCGAGACTCTCAAAATTTATGCTCCAATTGCTGACGCACTGGGTAGTTTTAAGATAAAATCAGAATTAGAACAAAGATCATTTAAGTATGCCAATCCTGACGAATACAAAAGAATCAGCCAGTACATAGAAGTCAACAAAATACGCCAATGGTACATCCTCAACAAGGTTTCCTTACCTATCATTAAAGCCCTGTATGGTAAAGGCTTAAAATTTACTATGCAAAGTAGACAGAAATCTATCTACTCCATTTACCAGAAAATGATTAGAAAAAATGTGCCTATCGAGCAAATTTACGATATTTTTGCTATCAGAATAATTCTTCATTCTGACCCACAGCTAGATAGGGATAGTAGAATAGAACTTGAAAAACATCTCTGCCAGCAAACATTTGAAATAATAACCAGCCTCTTTGAGATACACCCTACACGCATCAGAGACTGGCTTACATCTCCCAAGCAGCCCTCTGGATATATGGCAAAGCATGTAACTGTCAAAGACCCTAACACAGGAAAATGGATCGAAATACAGATCAGAGGACAGGCAATGAACGAAATAGCTGAATTCGGATATGCCGCACACTGGAAATATAAAGGCGTTAAAGTCGAGCTAGAACATTTCTCCCAGCAACTCAAACAAATTACGCAATACCTGGAAAACTTTGATCAGGATATTGAGAATATCCTTTCTGCAATAGAGCCCCTCTTCAGACTGGATAAAATACACGTTTATACCCCTGACCTGGACGAAATCATTCTTAATAATGGCGCTACTGTACTGGACTTCGCTGCAAAAGTCCACACAGACTTGGTCCGTCACTTCGGCGGTGCAATTATAAACAACTCAAAAACTGTCTCTGCTACTTACGAACTTCAAAATGGTGATATCGTAAAAATCATTAAAACCAATCAAACACTACTCCCTAAAAAACAATGGCTTAACAAAGTTATTACAAGTGATGCTAAAAAAGAACTTCTTAAACTACTAAATATCAAGAATCTAAAACAACGAGGCTTTGAACTATTACTCAATATTGCCAACAAAAATGACATTACTATCGATTACAAAGTTATAAAATCCTTGTTAACAAAATTTTCAATTACCGCCAAAGATGAGTTGTATAGCAAGATTGCCACTGGTGAAATTGCCACAGTAGATATAGAGAACGTTTTGTCTAAATTCAAAAAATCTAACTTCTTTGGTATCAGGTTAAAGACAGCCTCAAAATACAAAGAAATAAAAAATAACTTTGTGCTTGCCACTTGCTGCAATCCAACTCCAGAAGATAAAATCGTAGCCGTAAAAGAAAACGGACAATATTATATCCACAGAATAAACTGCAAACAAATCGAAACACTATTCGAACTACAGGAAAGTAAACTCATACCCATAGAATGGCAAAAATTCAAAGTACAATCTCTCCTTAGACATATACAGGTAAAAGCTAGATATAGAATAGATTACATGATGCAGCTTACAAAAGTACTTTATAGTATTCCAAAAGCGGAAATCTACAAAATCGAATTCTCTAAAGACACAGATAACCACTACTATGGTTCCCTGGATTTACTCGTTCTCAACGAATCTGATCTCCTGACTCTTGTTGAAAAAATTAAACAAATACAAGGCACATTATCAGTGGAAATAGTCTGAATTTTTCATTAACTTTGATAAAAACAAAAGTATTTTATTATGTCAAAAAAACAGCAAGCCGAAAAAATTATCCGTTCACACACATTGTGGACTATGGCTCTGGGAGCAGTCCCCATACCATTCCTCGATGTTATAGGCGTCACATTTATACAGATGGATATGTTCAAACAAATCAGCAAAATTTACAAAGCTGACTTTGATCTTAATAAAGGTAAAGCTCTGATCACTTCTTTCGTTACATCCACAATGGCTGGCACAGTTACAATCGGACCTTCCCTGTTTAAAAAAATAAAAAAGCCTGCTAGCATGATCTCCAATGCCTTGCTGCAAGCTGCTCTCACTTATGCTTTGGGATACCTATTCCTCAATGCTTACGATGAGGGTAAATGTTTCTTCGATCTGGGACTGTCGGACTCTACAGAGCTTTTTGAAGAGGCTTTCGAAAAAGGCAAAGAATACGTAGAAGAACTATCCAAAAATTAATTCTTTTACACTTCACCCATTACGGGCGGGCCTATGTCCCGCCCGTAATAAACTCTGTATATAGCTGCCAATCAAATATTTTTCCCAAAGGCTACTGCCAGCTTTTACAGTCGAACACAAATGTACCCCAAATCCTTATCTGTTACAGGCTGACCGAAAGACCCACAATGAAATGTTTTTTATAATTTTTCTAATGTTACAAACTACAGGCTAGCCTCTATGGATCAAATCATTGACCACAGTATAAGCACAATAAAGCCCAAAGATAGCAGGTACAAAAACAATTGTGCCAAGCGAAGTTTTTTTATTACGCTCATTGACAAAAATAAGTGCCTCCGGGCTGACAGGCTCTGGTGAGAAGACAGCCTTAAATCCTGAGTAGACACCTAATTTGTGCAGGCGTTTCCGCAGATGACGGGCAAATTTATCACCATAAGTCTCTGAGAAATCAACAATACGTACCTGTGTAGGGTCCAGCTTGCCACCAGTACCCATAGCACTGACGAGAGGATAACCTTTTTGCAGTGTATGATAAATAAGCAGTATTTTAGGTGTCAGTGTGTCAATGGCATCCACAACGTAGTCAAAAGTATTTTCTCCGAGCAGGCGCTCTATCTCATTCTCATCCAGGAAATTATCATTTGTTATAAGGTCCAGATCAGGATTTATATCCATGAGTCTTTTGCCCAAAACGTATGCTTTTTTTTCACCCAATGTGGAGTGTAAGGCCTGAATCTGTCTATTAATATTACCTGGCTTGATAGTATCGCTATCCACTATTGTTATATGTCCCACACCCGAACGCACCAGAAATTCAGCAGCATAGCTTCCTACACCACCCAGACCGACCACTAGAACGTTTGCTCTTTCGAGCTTGTGGTATTTTTCGCGGCCTAATAATACCAGTGTTCTCTCATTCCACTTCGACATCGAAAACTTGTTTAAAATTTTGTATTATAATCTTCTGAAGCTCATGCAATGGAATATTTCTAACTCCTGCAGCTGCAAAATAAATACCTTTTATATGAAAATCAATGTCATCAGTTTCTAAAAAAACATAACCAAGTGGCAATTGTGCAAAAGATTTACTGATTTTGCTTTGGGGATTTAGCAAAGCCGGGCCAATACTCAAGTAAATCCCTTTATCAATTAGCTGTCTGGCCAGTTCCAGATTACCATTAAATCCATGCACTATCCATGTCTGCGAAGGATATGATTTTCGATATTTTAGTAACAGGTCATAGGCTCTGACACAGTGGATTACAACTGGTTTCTTAAACTCTTTTGCTAAATCGAGCTGTGCTCCAAACGCTTTTTCCTGGTCTAATAGGTTGCCTGTGCTGCGGTCAAGTCCTATTTCTCCAATACCCAGACATTTTTCCAGCTGACAATATTTCCTGAGTATAGCCTCGTAATCATTATAATTGTCTATATACCATGGATGACAGCCTATTGTAAAATAATTTTTAACCAGAACCTGATCTTTTAAAAGCAATGACCGAACCCAGACAACATCTTTATCATCATAAGCCTTATGTGTATGAAAATCAATGAATCTAGGCATTCTCCTTCAGATATTCTTTACCATACAACAACCTGCGGAACACATCAAAAACTAGGGTTAGATAAAGAACAAATGTCATTAGCCAGATAACAAGCGCATTAAACCAGAGGGTATCAATCTTAAATGTGTCAATGATTTTGAAGGGTGCATAAAATTGAGCTCTACCATAATGAGAATCTGGCGTTTTGAAAATGGGCTGGTATATTCTAACGAGCTCATGGTCCTGCACAACAATCTCTTTAAGTTCATTACGGTTAAGCACAAAATCAGCCACACGTTTGTTATAATGCTTCTGTTTAAAGTGATACACAGCCTGTTCAGAACCAAGTTTTTTGACCAGATCATAAAAAATTTGATCTCGCTCTAATCTGAGCTTATTGAGCTTCATTAATGATGGATACTTCAAATTATTATAAAGATAAGCTACTGCAGAATCATAAACCTGCTTATTAAATCTCTCTTTATTCAGACTCTCAATAAATCTAACCTCCACACCTATAAGTTTCTGTATTTTTTTGAATTCGTTGCTTAGCAAAAGAAAATTATCTGCAATTTTCTTCTGTACTTCATTGTTATTCAGGCTATCTAAATTATATCTGAGCATAGCATCCAGTCGATCATAATATGATGTCGAATAAAAGGTAGCATCAGAGATTCGTTTGTCCAGGTCAAAAAAGTGTTTCTCATAAGCATTATGCTTAAACTGCGTGACCATCAATGCTTCATAAGCCCAACGCGAGGTTACCAGATCACCTATAACCGGGACATACTTGTAATTGGAAAAATCCTTATGCAGCTTGGAAAAATCAATAATTGTCCCGCTGAGTAAAAGTTGTGGCACTAAAATCAACGGAATCGAAATATAAATAGCAACAACTGATTTCAATGTAGCAGAAACATTGAGACTGAGCATATTAGCAAAGGCTGCTGTGGTAAACAAGATTACCCAATAACTGAAAAACATTCCCCTAATCTCGAGTACATAATTAGTTACCAGTAAAAATGTAAAAATCTGAATTGCCGAAATAATAAACATCATCACAACCTTGGAATTAACATAAGACCACCAACTCAAATGCAGAAATTTCTCCCTCTTCAGGATAGTCCTGTCCTTTATTATTTCTTCAGCGCCCAAAGTCAACCCCAGGAACAAAGCTACAGTGACAGCCATAAATAAAAATGCTGGAATATTAACATTCTCAGCAAAAACATAAGTGCTCTTATTAAAAAAATACTTACTAAAATAAGCAAGAATAAACCCAAGAATCGGAGCCTCTGTAAAGGTAATTAATAAGTATTGCTTATTAGCCAATTTTCGTTTCAAATCTCTGACAAAAAAGATAAAAAACTGCTTAAATGCCGATGCTGTCTTAAAATCACTCTGTGGTAAAGGCTCTCTTATAGAAGGACACTTCAGGTTGAGCCTTGGTTCTACCTGTGCCTTATATCTCTGATACCACTGCTCAGGTTTTACCTTTCGCTTTCTGGTTAATCTACCAAATTCATCAACGACCTTTGACTCAATAAGTTCCAGCACTAGCTCTGGCTTAACCGTACCACAAGTAGGACATACAGCCAGCTCTGCATTAACAATATTACTTGCACGCTTAAAATATACAATCGCATCAATAGGATTACCATAAAAAACTATAAAACCGCCATGATCTAGAATGATTACCCTGTCAAAAAGCTTGTAAATATCAGATGATGGCTGGTGTATATTGACAAAAACCATTTTTCCCTTATAAGTGAGCTC
The DNA here is from genome assembly GCA_027031265.1 of Bacteroidales bacterium. Classification (GTDB taxonomy): domain Bacteria; phylum Bacteroidota; class Bacteroidia; order Bacteroidales; family S143-33; genus S143-33. The sequence goes on from JALVRO010000020.1 coordinate 8,398, forward strand.
CTTGAGCAAAAGCATAACGATCATTGCATCAGATGAAGACAATCCACTGGTGGGCTCATCCACAAACAACACATAGGGTTCACGTATAAGCTCCAGAGCTATATTCAAACGCTTCCTCTGTCCTCCACTGATAAGTTTGTTAAGAGGTGAGCCTACTGTCAGGTCTTTTATCTCATAAAGATTAAGCTCCTCCAATAACTTATCCACCTTTCGCCTTATCTGTTCGTCTGTCAAATCACGAAAACAGAGCTTTGCATTAAGATAAAGATTTTCGAAAACTGTTAATTCCTCTATAAGCAAATCGTCCTGCGGCACATGTCCAATGAGACCTTTAAGCTTTTCAGGCTCCTTGTGTAAATCAATACCATTGATCAGAACCTGTCCAGACTCTGGCTCCAGATTACCAATCAAAAGATTCATCAAAGTCGACTTACCAACACCACTACTACCCATCACGCCAATCATGTGACCAGCTTCCTCGTATAGATTCAGCTCTTTTATACCACTTTCAGAGTTCTTAAACCTAAAACTCAGATTGCGAACACAAAGTTTTACTGTCGAGCGTCCTCTGGATGAAATAAAATTTGTTATCAAGTCTGAGTAATAAATGGGTGGTGTACGAGGTGAGCTTATAACACCTCCTGTATCTAAAATATATGTGTATAATGGCAGAATTGTAACGCTATTTAGCTGAAGATTATCATTACCATCATAAATAAACACAATCAAACGGGTAGATGGAAGGTAAAGAAAAAATAACCTACCCACAAAACCTTTATAATACAAATGCTTAAATCCTGTGAACCGTTCATCAGTCTCTTTCTTACCATCTATAATCAACAAATTGTCCTTTACTTCCAACTCCAAATATTGACGGAATACCAGCTTTTGAATGGCAATATACTCATCACGTGGAATATTAAAAACTTCAGCCACTGTATTTACAAACTCCAACTCCTCATTGCTCAAATCACCATTATAAAAAATAAACTCTACCAGACGGACATAAACAATAATCTTCTCCCTTTGTCGCAACTCTTCGTTTATCTCATGACATATAGCTAGCACCTTTACAGAATTAAGAGCCAGACGTTTACGAACCTTTTCCTTATTCGCAGATCTGGCATGATGAGCCTTTAGATACTGGTCAAAAAGTTTAAGATATTCCTCCACAATATCCTGGCTCAAATGAAGCTTGAGATAGTCTTCTACTATTCTACGTGATGTTGGGGACAGACCTTCCTCATCCACATTTGCCACAATGGCAAATAAGCGCATTAATGCCTTTAGGATGTTCTCGTTCATAACCTAATAATTTGGTTGCTGTCACTACTCTGATCTTTCAATCCGGTTAGTCTCTGGATTGTAATATAGTCCATGTTTTTTGAGAGACTTCTCGAATTTGTCAATTGTCAATTTACCTGTTCTCCATAAGTGGAGCTCTCGCTCCAGAAGTTTTATCCGATCCTCAAGCTGCTTTACCCTCTGATTATCAACAGGAAGATTATCCTCTTTGAACAAATTAATACTTTCCTGCATTATATTATCCAGGCCTTGTTTGAAGCTCTTTTTCTTTGCCATGATAATTATGGATTTTTGTTAAAAATACTAATCATTATGCTCAAAATCAAATTCAATATCTTTCTCATGTCGAGCCAGAAACTCAAGCGTAAGATTGTAGTAATCCTTAGCACCTTTAGATCCCGAACTATAGCTAAAAATATCAGCACCTTTTGCAGGTGCTTCGGCCAGGGAAATATTCTCCCTTATCTTTGTATGGTAAACCTTATCCTGAAAATAAGTCTTTATAGTGTCCTCGATATCTCTGTGCAATATCTTACGGCGATCATACAGGGTAATGATTACACCTGTAATCTGCACATTAGGATTAAGGCGTCGACGTACTTTGTTTATTACCTCAAGAATCTTAGTCAAACCCTTAATTGCCAGAAAATGAGACTGTATAGGAATAATAACCTCATCCGCAGCTGTAAAAGCATTAATAGTCAATAATCCCAGAGAAGGCGGACAATCTATAAGCACATAATCATAACTGTCTTTTATAGGATCTAAAATTTCCTTTAGAATATATTCTCTTCCTGCCTCAGCATTTAACTCCATTTCCGCACCTGCCAGATCCAGACTAGATGGAACAAGATAAAGGTTTTCTTGAATATTGAGCACCGGCAAAGTTTCTATCTTTCCTTTGAGTGCATCATAAATAGACTCCTCTACCTTGGACACGCCAAAAGAAAATGTCAAATTAGCCTGAGGATCTAAATCTACTGCCAAAACCTTACGCCCTAGCTTTGCAAGACCTGCTGCAAGATTAACAACAGTCGTTGTCTTGCCCACGCCTCCTTTATGGTTGCTAATAGCTATTGTTACACTCATTGTCAAAAATTGTATGTTTATCCAAAGATAATAAAAAATTATTTTAAAAAGTAAAACTATGCTTTACAATCAAGTTTTATTTTCTGATTAAACATGCTAAGTATGAATAATATACATTTCTCTCTCACGACTCCTTTCAACCCCCACCTCTTTGTTCACATGACAATTAATAACTCTGTACATTTACTCTCTACTGGGTCCATAAAATAACAGGGCTGCTCAAAAAAGACAGCCCTGTTATCAACATCCAATAAACAATTATTAGAAAATTGCATAGCTATCTGGTAAGCCATATTCCTCATCCAGCTTAATACCCAACTCTTCTAGCTTGTCTAGCACTGGATTATAAATCTCAGGAACAACAGGTATATGCACACCTTTGAGATCAATCTTTCCTTCGAGAATCATTATTACTGCAGCTGCTGCAGGCAAAGAAACAGTACGGGCTACAGAGGTATCAGTATTCGGCGTACCAAAGTCTAGCATAGTAGAACGAATAACCTCTGACTTACCATTATCATATTTGACACGGAAGAAATGCATCATCACAACCATATCACGTTCATCACCCTCAAGCATCATCTTGTCTATCATCAACTTACCCGTTATATTAATCAAACTATCCTTAACACCAACCTTTTTATCGTCCAACAAGCCCAACCATTTCATTGCTCTCTCTTGCAGAGAATCAACAGGCAAGTTCATCTTCTCAGCCAGAGCCTTCTCCAGATCATCACTGGCACCTACACCCAGAAGCTTTGCCAGAAGCTCGCGATAAGTCATATCTGTAGCATCTACTTCCTCCTCCTTGAAATAACCTAATTTCTTCATCGTGTCAATAATATCACTCCAGCCAGGATAACGGAATGTGCCGCGGAAAATAGTCTTTACCTCGGGAATGCCATACAGCTCACGATAAGGAATAGAATCACGATTTGGGTAAACCTCTAATACACTGACATTTGGAAAGTGTACGTAAGAACGTAACTTAAACAAATGCTCTGTTGGCACATAATATTCCCTGCCACCACGCAGATAACGTCCATCATTATTACCAGCCAGCAGAACACCTATAGGACTCCACGAAAACTTATATTTAAAAGGATTGGTAACCGCAACCTCTGGCGCTGGCAGCGCACCAGTTATTGAATAAAACTCTTCGACCTTACCGCCATTAGCATGCACATGGTCAATGATTTTTTTTGCCGACATGTGGTCAATACCAGGATCCAGACCGATCTCATTCAGAATAATAATACCAGCCTTACGGGCCTCTTCATCCAGGTCTTGCATCTCCTTCTTTACGTATGATGTTGTTACCATGTTCTTTTTATGCTTTATAGCAAGCATGGCTACCATGACATGATAACGATATGGCAACAAACTGACAACAAGATCATGTTCCTCGATCATTCTTTCCAATCCCTGCTCATCATCTACCGTCCATGCTATACTCTGACTATTTGGATGGTTCCTGAAAATCGCATCTGCTTTGGCCTTTGTCCTTGTAGCTATTGTTACATGGTAACCATGATCTAATAAGTATCTAGCAATTGGTTTAACAACCAAACCCGCTCCTAAGATTAAAACTTTTTTCATGATCATAGATTTTTAAGATTTTATCCAAATCTAATTTTTTTTTTAATTTCGTAAAATGATTTTAAAAAGTAATTATGTTCTTTCTAAAAACTAAAGGCACAGACAAGATTATAGACTTCCTGGAAATCAGGGACAACAACTTTGCACTGGTACAATACATAAAACTATCAACCCTGGATAAAAAAATCCCACAAATAGCAGAGGCTTTCAATATGTCAACCCCTCCGTATAAAATCATAGAAACATTAAAACAGGCACCTTTTGGCCAAATAATAAAACTAGACTGATGATAATAGAATATCAGGACGTTAACATAGGATATCCAGGCCATATCATCCTTCAGCACATTAATTTTTCTCTGGATAAAAAACAATTTGTTTTCCTCACTGGCCAAATAGGCTCTGGCAAAACAACCTTTCTCAAAAGCATTTATGCTGACGCTTTATTAGAGGGCAAAAAAGCTAACGTACTGGGCTTTAATCTATTAAAAATCAAAAAACGCAAAATCCCACGCCTGAGACGAAAAATAGGCTTTGTGTTCCAGGACTTTAAATTCCTATCTGACAGAAATATATACGAAAATCTTCGATTCGTTCTCAAAGCCACTGGATGGACAAACGAAGTAAAAATAAAAACCCGTATCTATGAAATAATGAAGATCCTGGACATAGACAGCCTTGCAGATCTTATGCCTTACGAACTCTCAGGAGGACAATTACAAAAAACAGCAATTGCCCGCGCCTTACTTAATAATCCACCTCTTGTCCTGGCTGATGAACCCACAGCAAATCTCGACACAGACTCCGCACACCATATAATAGAGACATTACACAGGCTAACCAACTATGGCATAAGCGTTATCGTTGCCACTCACAATCAGGATATCCTCTACTCCATCAAAGCTCCCATTTTCAAAGTCGAAAATAGTCAAATAATACCTGCGTTACTTTAGTTTTTGGTTAAAATAGCATACCACTGCTGGCTAACAATAAAAATTACTTCAACTACCTTCCCTGAACTCAATCTAATCATAACATTAACACACAATATTTAAACCGTAACCTTTGATTAGCTAATGCACAAAGACTGAAAAATCTGGGTAATTCCTGGCAAAAACTAAATACTAATCACAATAATACAGGTAATACAGCAGCAAAGAAGGCCTGTTTAATCTCGTCTAAAGGCTAAACACAAAACACATAATCTAAACTCCTGGATAAAAAAGTCACACATATTACACTGACACATACCTATTTTAAACTACACAAACTTAAACCTATCGACTTTTTAACTATTAAAATCACCAGGATAAAAATACATGCACCAAAGCCTTTGGTAACAATAGCCATTATTGCCCAGCAATGTTCTTATATGCATTATTCAGGAGAAGAAAATCAAGGGTTGTTACTGCTGCCATGGCTTCAACAATTGGCACAGCCCGTGGCACAACACATGCATCATGCCTGCCTTTGGGAATATATTTGACAGGCTCCAGATCTCTGCTCAAAGTCTCCTGTTGCTTAAAAATCGTTGACACAGGCTTGAATGCTACATTAAAATATATATCCATACCATTGGTTATCCCAGCCTGTACACCACCCGAAAAATTTGTATGTGTCCTGACCTGCCCATCATCAGACAGATAGAACAAGTCATTATGCTGCGAACCTCGCATGGCAGCAGCCGAAAAACCACTACCAAGCTCAAAACCTCGGGCAGCATTAATCGACATCATAGCATACGCTAGACGGGCCGAAAACTTGTCATAAATTGGCTCTCCCAGTCCTGGCGGCACGTTTGAAATAATACAAGTAACGGTGCCGCCAACTGTATCGCCTGCTGCTTTAACCTCCTGTACCAAATCATACATCTGCTTAGCCATCTCTGTGTCTGGACAACGCACAGGGTTATCATCAATACGATCCAGATCAAGCTCAGTATATGGCTTTTGAACTTTCAGTTCTCCAATCTGTGACACATACGCCCTTATACTAATCCCCAGTCTGCGCAAAACTAGCTGTGCTACAGCACCAGCAACCACACGGACAGCTGTCTCTCTCGCCGAATATCTGCCAGATCCACGATAATCAACCATACCGCCATATTTAACAAAATAAGTATAATCTCCATGTGATGGTCTAAACAAATCCTTTGTCCTTTCATAATGATGCGAGCGCTGGTCAGTGTTACGAATTACAAAAGCAATAGGAGCACCTGTGGTAATACCTTCGAAAACCCCAGACAAAAATTCGATCTTATCCGGCTCCTTGCGACTTGTCACAATATCAGACTGTCCAGGACGCCGCCGGTCAAGCTGGTGTTGAACAAATTCCATGTCCAATTTCACACCCGCTGGACAACCATCGACTATACCACCGATTGCTGGCCCATGTGATTCACCAAAAGACGAAAAACGATAAAGTCTACCAAATGTGTTCATAAAGGAAAAAATTATCTAAACATAACACCCCAGATAGTGATATCATCACGCTGTGGCTGGTCTTTCATATAGTCTTTGAGTACTTTCTGTATATAATCCTGCTGCTTGACCAGATCAAAATCCTTAATCTCATTAAGCAAGTCGAGGAAGCGCGGTGTCCCAAAACGTCTACGCTTGGGATTATTCTGGTCAATCATACCATCAGTAGTCAGGTAGATAATATCACGCTTAGTTAATACCAGTGTTTCATTCTTATATTCAAGAGGACTCTGCATTGCTCTAATACCACCAATAGGCTTACGTGATCCTTTTAGTATTTCTACTCTTCCCAGATCACGCTTGTAATAGAACAAAGGTCTCTTAGCGCCACTGAATGTAATATTATACTCATTATCACCTTCGTCCACACGTACCAGGCAAACATCCATACCGTCGTTATTATCTGTATAGCGCTGGTTAAGAGTATCTATAACAGTCTCATTCAGCTCATTAAGCACCTGCTTAGGATCATGAATATTACGCTCCAGAATAATCTCGCTCAGCATTCGACTGGCAATAAGTGACATGAAAGCACCAGGAACACCATGGCCTGTACAGTCAACTACAGCCAGGAAGTATGATTTCTTACTTATACGGCCAAACCAATAGAAATCACCTGAAACTATGTCACGAGGTATATAGATAATGAAGTTGTCGAAATACTGATCAAGAATTTTCTTATGTGGTAATATAGCACTCTGGATAGTCTTAGCGTAACGAATACTATCTTTTATAAGCTTATTTTGCATCTCTATTTGTTCCTTCTGTTCCTGAAGGATATCCCTCTGACGCCGCAGTTCTTCGTTCTTCTGACGGATTTCACGCTCTTGTTGCTTGAGCTTGGTAATATTTGTCTCTATTGCAAATAATTTTACGACCTCATCTTTTTCATTTAGTATTGGTGTGAGAGATGTTTGTACCCAAACTATCTCGCCGTTTCTTGTAAAGTTCTTGACCTCGTAAGTAACTGTGGCCTTGTTCTTTATACAATAATTGATGTACTCTTCAATCTTTGGATTTCCTGAAACATCTCTAATGTTATTACCTACTTCATTTTTCAAAAGCTGCAGCGTGTAACCGTATAGTCGTGTAAAACCAGGGTTAACCCACTCAAAATTACCATCTTTATCCATAATAACAACAGAGTTGTCAGTACGTGCTGCCACAAGAGACAGTTTCTCCAGTTCTTTATTGAATTCTTCCAGCTGTTTCGCTTGTATCTCCAGCTCATTCTTTTGTCTTTCTATCTGTTCGTTTTTCTCCTGAAGCTCATCATTCAGTCGGCGAATACGGTTATAAGAACGAATAATCAGGCCCAGCAGAGAGAGAACTATTACTGAGAAAAAAATACTGATTATGATTATAACCCTCTGACTCTTTATCAGATTTTTCTGGCTTCGCAGAACTCTTTTCTGTTGCTCTATTTCTTTGAGTTTTGCTCTCAACTCACGTTCTTTTTTTCTGATTTCCTCTTGTCTTCGTTTTATTTCTCTAGTCTGCTTCTTTATTACTTCCTGTTTTTTCTGGATTTCCTCGTTCTGTTGCTTCAATATAGCCTCGTTACGCTTGAGAATATCTTCCTGTTGAGAAATAAGTTCATTGAGATGGCCTGATTTCTGTCGCTCTTGTTCTAGCTCTTTTTGTTTTTCTAAAAGCTCGTTTCTCTGCTGCTCAAGCTCTTTGCGAAGCTTATTAAGTTCCCTCTGTCTCTGTAACAACAATTTTCTTTGTTTAATAATGGAGTCCTGCTTACGGTTAAGAGCCTTTTCCTTTTCTATGAGTTCTTTTTCTTTCTTTCGTAATAGTCCCTGTACGTCTACCTTTGTTCCACCAAGTTTCAAAAGAGCCTCATCCAGGACTAGACCGGCCTGTTTGATGTTAAAACTGTTGACCTGAAATTGATTATTCTTATCCTTGAATACAAAGTTTATCATAATGTGGTCACGGTCCTGGGACTGGAATGAAATTATCAATATCGGAAGATTACCAACTGCATCTTTGACTGCTGGCACATAATCCTTTCGTGAACGGTCAACATAAATAGCGTGAGTTATCTGCAGGGGTATCTGACCTATACGAGAAGTATAAAGGACCTTTACTGGTTTGCCTTTTAAAGTCCTGGCATTGGCTAAGCGTCGGAGATATTTATAAACATCTGCACTTTTACTATAAACTACTATTCGGAAGGTATCTATCTTCTGCTCATCTGGCCATGTAACGCGTGGCATAATATTGTTGAATATCCACTGCGCCACATAATTAGCCGAGTCTATAGCCTGGGAAAAAACCGGTTGTGCTAAAAAAATAAAAACTCCTAAGAATATGTATCTTAGCTTCTTCAAGTCTTCGTATTTTTTACAATAATAAAAGTTTTATAAGAAATATCAAAAAAATATGTCTAAGATTACAAATGTTGCATAAACTATGCTTGCTAGCCCATTAGTAGTAAAAAATGCCACATTAACTTTACTCAGGTCATCAGCACTGACAATTATATGTTGGTAAAAAAGTAATATTATAAAAATAACAGCACCTATCCAATATAATAAACTAAAATCAAAATATATTCCAATTATCACAACAATAAGAGCAGAAATTATATGAAACACTAATGATAAAACCAGGGCCTTCTTCTTACCAAGTAATACTGGTATGGACTTGAGCCCCATCTCTTTATCAAACTCATAATCTTGTAATGAATAAATAATATCAAATCCAGCCACCCAGAACAACACAATAAGTGAAAACAATATTGGCAACAAATCAAACCTTGGAATAACCGACAAATAAGCCCCTATAGGTGCTAATGATAAACCCAGACCAAGAATCAGATGACTCAGACTGGTAAAACGCTTTGTATAACTATATCCCAGCACTATGAATAGCGCAACAGGAGAAAGGTAAAACACCAATCTATTCATGAAATATGTCACGATGATAAAAGACAATGCTGAAACAAAAGTAAAGGCTAAAGCATTTTTTTCTGGAATTTTACCAGAAGGTATCTCCCTGCCCGCAGTTCTGGCATTAAGTTTGTCAAAATATCTATCAGCATAACGATTAAATGCCATAGCAGCACTTCTGGCAAAAACCATTGCCAATAAAACAAGAATAAAATAAACCCATGATGGATGTACTTGCTCGAATGCCAGAAAAAAACCAATCAAAGCAAATGGCAATGCAAACACCGTGTGACTAAATTTTATAAATCGTAAATACAAATCAAATTTTTTGAGCATTTTTTACCTATTTTTTTATCTTACTAAAAAATAAAATTTACTATAAAATGAAAAAAATATTCTCGCTACTTCTCCTTATCTCATACATAACAACAGCATGGGGGCAAAACCAATATAAAATTTACGTTGACTCCTCAAACAAAAAAATATACTACAACAAAAAATTGCCAGTCTATTTCTGGATATCGGACAAACCAGACAATACAGGCCACGATATTCTTCTTAAACCTGTTGTTAAAAAATTTGCAAATCCCTATTATTTTGATACTGAAGGAATCAATACATTTAGAGTAAGAGCACCACGAGGTCCGTTTGATGAGGCAATTTTTGAAATATGGGCTGACGATAGGCCACCAATTATGAAGTACCATATAAAAGCAAATCTTAGCTTCCAGAAAGGTAATATCACATACCTTGGCCAAAACTCCAAAATAATCCTCACTGGTGTCGATGGCATTAGTAAACTAACAGACATTTTCTACACCTTTAATAATCAAGAATTTAAATATTACAAAAAACCTATAGACATCACTCTTTCTGGAAGAATCACACTTCGTTTCTATGGATGCGATATTGTTGGCAACTGCTCTGATACCATAACCCATACATTTTACACAGATGTACAGCCACCTATTGTCTACCCCCAGATACTAAGAACATACTCTGACTCCATACTTGGTCGTACCAGTAAAATAAGCTTTAAGGCTATAGATTCACTTACAGGCGTTAAAGGTATTTATTATACTCTGAACAAAAATGAACCTTTCAAACAATACCGTTATCCAATATTAATATCACAAATGGCCATAGGCGAACATAAAATTTTCTACTACGCTGTTGACAATGTAGGCAATAAGACTCAAATAAAAACTTTTTCGTACGTCATTGACCAAACCCCTCCCACTGTGGACTACAAAATAATTGGAGACTATTTCAAACGGTCTGATATTTTTTATCTCTCCCCAACTTCTAAAATTCAGCTTATAGCCAATGATAATTACCAGGTATACACGATTAATTACTATGTTAATGGTAGAAAATACGATTATAAGAATTATATTGATTTGTCTCAATTAAATGGACTAAGAACTATTTTCTTTGACGCCACAGATGTAGCTGGTAATAAATCTATTACAAAAAACATACGTATCTTTATCGACAACACTCCTCCTGTGACTGAAATTCTCATTGGTACTCCAAAGTTTATAAACCGAGATACAATCTTCATCCGTTCTGATACAAAAATCTCATTCAAAGCAGTGGATAAATATTCAGAAGTAAAACATACTGAGTTTGCTGTCAATAACTTTGACTTTCATCTATACCAGGGACCTATTATGCTTGGCCAAGAAGGACTTTATCTGATACATTATCGTTCGGAAGATGCCCTGGGTAATATCGAAAAAGTGAAAACAGCCAAGGTCTTTGTTGACAACAAACCTCCTAACATAAAGGTTATTTTCAGCATAGAACCTATTGACACAAAAATAGTTAACGGAGACACAATACCTGTCTACCCATCGAACGTCAAAATATATCTTGGGGCTATTGACGACAAAACAGGTGAAGAAGCTACCTACTACTCTATCAACACAGGGTACTTCACACGCTATAACACACCGATAAAAATTAATATCCGCAACCAGGAAAAGCTATTAAAACTGAAAGTTAGATCACAAGACAAACTAGGCAACCAGACAACAAAGCAAGTGCTATTCTACATCAGAAAAAAATAAAACTTAATATGGATTCTATACACACGAAAGGAAACATTACCAATTCCACTAATAAGAGGGCTCGCAGACTAAGTCTGCGAGCCCTCTTATTAAACACATAGCACTTAACATTTTCACAAAATAATCTGATTATTAAGCCTTGTACAACATTACGTTAACAAAAGATTTCTAAAAACTTGCCATAAACTGAATTTTATTCTTTTGCTCAAAAATGTGTACCTATTGTCAAGGATACCATCATATTTCTATAAGCAACCTGTGGCATGGGCTCGTCTTCATAAGGAACATATAGCCAGTACTCCTCACCACTTATTGATTGTTGAACGCCCAGATCTATATAAAAGCCAGCAGTTCTGTATCCCAAACCTCCTGAAAAAACACTCACTGGCTTGATACGCCCAAAAGCACTACCATAATAAGAATAACCACCCCTAATATGAAAACCCTTCAAATTCAGATCAGCACCCATCCTTATATTATGCGCAGACTTAAAATTCTTTTGGATATTTGTATTCTCATTAACAAAATCATAATCATTAGCATCCATACGAATCGTACTATAATCAACCAACTCATAATCAGCACCTAACGCTAAAATTTTACCAACAATCACACCCATACCCATAGATAAACGCCACGGTGTTGTTATGCTATACAGATAAGTATTAACAGGCGACTCCTCTAAATAACTAGTATTTCCAGATGAGTCAGGTGTAAACCAATTAGACTCTATAGAACTATAGTAAACATCCTTAACCCTTAAAAAATAAGGTGTCTGTGCTGCTATACCCAGACGCAAACTTTTTATTGGAGTAAAAATAACGCCTAGTTTGACAGCCACGCCATTAACCTCATCCTTGAGATTCTCATTAAACTTAAAATCTTTTAGATCCACCGCTTGGTTAAAATTAAATTCTGTGTATTCGGACAAACTACTGTAGCTCATATTAATACTTGCAATAGACAATCCCATATATAGAAAATCACCAATATCCATACCTGCAGAAAAATCCAGGCTCGAACCATTACCCGAAGTTTTTACTATCTTGCGCTGTGTCTCACCATAATATGGCCCACC
>JALVRO010000021.1 GCA_027031265.1 Bacteroidales bacterium
ATGGTATACCGTCCATTCTTTACGCTATTTCCAAGAACCATGCTTATATGAAACCACACAACCTATATTCCTCGATCATTACAAGTGCTCTGACCGTTGGTTTTGGAGGCTCTGTCGGTCTGGAGGGTCCTACTGTGGCCACAGGTGGTGGAATTGGTTCTACATTTGGCACAATTTTCAAAATTAATTATAGGGAAAAAATTATACTTCTTGGAGCAGCTGCTGCTGGTGCAATGGCTGCTATTTTCAAAGCTCCAATGGCGGGTGTTGTCTTTGCCCTGGAAGTCATAATGATAGACCTTACAACTTACTCAATTATACCTATTTTGCTGGCTTCTGTTACTGGCTCATTAACATCGTTTTTACTGCTGGGTACTAATGTGCTATATCCTTTTGAGCTCAAAGATTCTTTTACTCTCAGCCAGACATGGTATTTTGTTATATTAGGTATTATCACAGGATTGGTAGCAGTATATTTCACTAAAGTTTATATTCTTGTCGAAAAATTCTTTAACAATCTTGACAGCAGGCTCAAACGCCTCATAGTAGGTGGCCTGGTTCTGGGTGTGTTGATTTTCATTTTCCCTGCTTTATATGGCGAAGGTTACCATACTATCAATGCTGCTTTGCATGGCGATTATAATTATTTGTTCAACAACAGCATTTTTTCCAGCTTTCAGGGACATTTTGGGATGATCATATTATTGCTGCTAATGATGGTCATGTTCAAAGTAGTAGCCACTTCTACAACTTTCGGTGCTGGCGGTATTGGAGGTATCTTTGCTCCCACACTTTTCACAGGTGCAAATATTGGCCTGGCTATTGCCTTGATATCCAATTATATGGGCTATGAAATATCCCCGAGTAATTCGGCTCTGGTCGCTATGTCTGGAGCTATATCTGGTGTACTCCTTGCTCCACTGACAGGCATTATTCTGATAAGTGAGATAACACACGGGTATGAGCTGCTTTTTCCGCTTCTGGTAACATCGACCATTTCTTATATCACCACACGCTTGTTTATCAAGAATAATGTTTATAGCCACCAGCTGGCCCAACGTGGTGAGCTACTGACACACAATGCAGACAAAAACATCCTCCGCCTGCTAAATATCGAGGACATTATAGAAAAAGATTTTATAACTGTGTATCCAGACCAGACTCTGGGCGACCTGGTTAATGCTGTGACTATCTCACACAGGAATCTTTTCCCTGTGATAGACTATGACGGACATTTCCTTGGTGTAGTTAGCCTGGATAGAATCCGCAAGATCATGTTCAAGCCAGAGCTGTATGACCGTATTAAGGTTAAAGACATAATGTTTATACCACCTGTGGTGGCCCGTATAGACGAGAGCGCAGCATCTATTGCAGAAAAGCTCCAGAAACAAGCAATTTTTAACATTGCGGTAGTGGACGAGGAGAACCGTTATATAGGTTTTATTTCCAAAGCAAATCTTTTCAGCAAATATAGGTCGTTGTTAAGCAGATTCTCGTCTGATTAATGTCATATTTTTTCAGGCAAAACATTTTTTTCTTTATCACAAATTTTAAATACAAATTTTTACAACAATGAATCCACATGTTGCAGAATTTATGAACTGGGTTACATCCCGCAATCCCGGGGAAAAGGAGTTTCTCCAGGCCGTACAGGAAGTAGCCGAGACACTTATTCCTTTTATTGAGGAAAATCCTAAGTATAAGCAAGCGAAAATCTTGGAGCGTCTGGTAGAACCTGAACGCGTCATAGAGTTCCGTGTAACATGGGTAGATGACAGCGGAGAAATACAGGTTAACCGTGGCTATCGCGTTGAATTCAACAGCGCCCTGGGTCCATACAAGGGAGGTCTCCGTTTCCACCCAAGTGTTAACCTGAGTAGCCTAAAATTTCTGGGCTTTGAACAGATTTTCAAAAACAGCCTGACAACCTTGCCTATGGGAGGCGGTAAAGGTGGCTCTGATTTCAACCCAAAGGGAAAATCTGACGCAGAAATCATGCGTTTCTGCCAGGCATTCATGACTGAGCTTTACCGCCATATCGGACCAGATACAGATGTACCAGCAGGTGATATCGGCGTTGGTGCCAGAGAAATTGGTTATCTCTTTGGTATGTACAAGAAACTACGAAACGAGTTCACGGGTGTACTCACAGGTAAAGGCATTCAGTGGGGTGGTAGTTACCTGCGTCCCGAGGCTACAGGCTATGGTGTTGTATATTTTGCCGAAGCTATGCTCAACCGTATAGGCGAGAGCATCAAAGGCAAGACAGTAGCAGTCAGCGGTTTTGGTAATGTAGCATGGGGCGTGGTTAAGAAAGTCAACCAGCTCGGCGGTAAAGTAGTCACTCTCTCCGGCCCTGACGGATATATCTATGATCCGGACGGCGTCAGCGGAGAAAAAATTGATTACATGCTCGAGCTCAGAGCTTCTAACCAGGACATTGTACAGCCTTATGCCGAAGAGTTTGGCGTTCAATTCTTCCCTGGACGTAAACCATGGGAGCAGAAAGTAGATATTGCTTTCCCATGTGCTATACAGAATGAGCTTGATGAAAATGATGCACGCCAGCTCGTTAACAACGGAGTATTGGCAGTCGTCGAGGGAGCTAATATGCCATGTACAATAGAGGCTATCAACGTCTTCCAGGATGCCAAGATACTCTATGCTCCGGGTAAAGCTGCCAACGCTGGAGGCGTAGCCGTCTCAGGTCTGGAGATGACGCAAAACTCTATGCGCTTGCAATGGACACCAGAAGAGGTAGACCGCATGCTACAGCAGATCATGAACCGTATTCACACCACATGTGTAACTTATGGCACTGAGCCAGACCGTTATATTAATTACGTCAAAGGTGCCAATATAGGTGGCTTTGTCAAAGTGGCTGACGCTATGCTGGCTCAGGGTATTGTATAAAAGCTCACTTTTTAGCTATAAATCAAAAGTGTGAAATAAAACTCCCGCTGGCCGAGCCAGCGGGAGTTTCTTGTTGCTCAGAATCAATACATTTTTTAGAAATATATGACAAACCCACCGCCACCTGAATTACCAAAGCGTGGATTAACAACATTATTAAAGATATCTCCAAATGTGTAGCTGATTCCCGCTGAGAAGAAATATCTGTATTGTGTGGCCAGGGCATGCTGGCGTGTGAGGATCTCCTCCAGCGAAGCTCCTCCCTTAGGCAAATACAGCTGATCATGAACAAGTCCGACACTTCCAGACATATACACTGACATTCCTTTGAACACTCTGATATTTACACTGGTAGAAAACGATAAATGGTTCTTTGTGAAATCATGTAGATATGTGCTTCCATTGAGAGTCATATCTATACTACCCCACTTTTTAACCACCTCGTAAGCAAGTGAGAGTTTGTGCTTCCACAGTAGCTCCCGTGTCTTGTTAAAAATAGTTGTATCAATATAGATATAATACTCAGGACCAATAACATACAAGATACGCATTTGATGGATAGTTGACTCGCTATAAGGGAAAAGGTTGTACTCCACACCAGGCTTGAACTCAAATCCAAAATCAAGATTACTATATGTGGAATGTACTGCATAAGTCTCAGCTCCAACAGACCAATGATCTGTCAAACTCTTGACTATTAATGAATTGAATGATGCATTTGTCTTTACACTATGGTATGTGTAATCTTCGCTAATCTGATAGCTAGAGAAATTCTTGCTTCCCCTGAGACTAAAGTCCATTATCCACTCATTGGTGACTCGTGAGGCTTTGAAACTAGTACTAACATAATAGCTTTTTATTGAGCTCTGTCCTGAACCATAACCATTGGCACTGACCTTGAAAATCCAGTTATTCCAGTTAGTCGACACTTCCTTCTTCTCTTGCTTTTGTGGAAGATTCTCCTTTACTGTCAAATACTCAGCAAGTGGAGAATGTGCAACATATCTGGTCAGACCAATTTTTAGATATTTAACAAGCTTGCTTCTAATTTCATCATCTGTCTCGTCAGCTTTTGTAAAAAATCTCAGAGTATCATTCTGATCTTTAAAACGTTTCTGTCCCTCAAATATCAGGGTGTAGCGCTCCCCATTATTACCTGCCTCTTCGCTGACAATCAGAATATAAACCTCTGCCTCGTACGCATCACGTACATAATTAACAAATTTGACATGATCCTTGATGTACTGCAAATCACAAAATCCTTGACAGTCAATGAAGACCTTAACCGCCTGCTGGCGTACCAATGATGAATCCTGGGCAAAAACAGCCACTGTACCCAGGAAAAGAATAATTAACAAAAACAGTTTTTTCATAAGCAAAAATTTATTTTTTCTAAAAGTAAGAATTTATGTACACTTAAATCAAAATAATGATTTATTTTTATTAAGGAAACGCTAAATTTGTTCTAAAATTTTTTAAAGCCTCATTATTATGAAAAAAATTAGTCTATTGTTAATAAGTCTTGCCC
The DNA here is from genome assembly GCA_027031265.1 of Bacteroidales bacterium. GTDB lineage: Bacteria > Bacteroidota > Bacteroidia > Bacteroidales > S143-33 > S143-33. The sequence goes on from JALVRO010000021.1 coordinate 4,442, forward strand.
TCATATTGGGCTACGGATGCAAAAAAGACAAAGCACCAAAGCAGACAAAGCCACATGAATATGTATCGGAGAAATACGGCTTTGCAATAAAATTCGAAAATGAGCCTAAAAAGCAAGAATCTGTGGTACCTACGAATATCGGAGATGTAACTGCTGTTGCGATTGGAGACGACCAGGGCAATCAGGCTTATATCGTGTACATTAATATTTACCCTGATAAATACAAAGACCAGGTCAATCCTACGGAATCAATCCAAAAACAGGTTCTCGAGACAGCAAAAAACATGAATCTGACTGTGATAGAAGAAAAGGAGAACAATTTCGAGGGTAAGCCGAGCTATTATGTATTTGCTCAAGATACGGACAACAATCTTTATGCTGCCATACAGGGAGTTGCCTCAGGCACACATGTGTACGTAATAGCTGCATTAGCCCAGGGTGATAACGGAGACCAGATAGTGGACACCAAAGGCCAGGAGTTTATCAAAAGCTTCAGACTTTTGCAGGATAAATAAGCATAATGCCCCCACGGTCTGAAATATTTTAAACGGTGGGGGCTAGATTTACCCTTTTTTAAACAAAGGCTGATTTACTTTGCAGCCTTATTTTTTTATCTTTGCACAAAACCTATAAATACTCATGTTTTAATGAAACTCAAACTCAAGCGTCCCCTGGCCTTCTTTGACCTGGAGACCACAGGTGTTAATGTCACCAAAGACCGTATCATTCAGATATATATTCTCAAGATCCACCCTAATGGCAAGGAAGAAGGACTCGGCTACCTGATTAATCCTGAGCAACATATAAGCAAAGAAATAACACAGCTAACAGGTATCAGCGACGAAGATGTCAAAGATGCTCCCACTTTTCGTGAGGTAGCACAGGAAATCTACGAATTTATTAAAGATTGTGACCTCGCTGGTTTCAACTCCAACCGTTTCGATATACCCCTGTTGACAGAGGAATTTCTCAGAGCTGGAGTAAATTTCGACCCAGCCAATCGCAACATGGTCGATGTGCAGGTCATATTCCACAAAATGGAAAAACGTGACCTGTCGGCAGCTTACAAATTTTATGTAGGAAAAGAACTAAAAGACGCACACAGTGCCGAAGCTGACACACGTGCAACTTACCAAATACTGCTAAAACAACTGGAGCGTTATTCTGACCAGCTGGAGAATGATATAGAAAAGCTATCCCAATTCTCCAACTATGATAATATGGGCCGCAAAGCCGACCTGGCAGGCTATATTGTTTACAACGAAAAAGGCGAACCAATTATTAATTTCGGCAAATTCAAAGGGCAACCAGTAGAAGAAGTGTTCCAGAAAGAGCCAGGCTATTTTGACTGGATTATGCGCAGTGACTTTCCCCTTTATACAAAAAAAGTCTTCGAAGCCATCAGGTTAAAAATGAAATTTGGCAACACAACGGTTGGAAAACGTAAAATCTAATCAAATAATTTTCTTACTTTTGCAAGACTTAATAACAAAACAAGTTAACTATGTTCGAAAACTTACAGGATAGACTGGACCAGGCGTTTAAAGTTTTCACAGGGCAACACAAAATCTCTGAAATCAATGTTGCCGAAGCAATTAAAGAAATACGCCGGGCACTGGTAGATGCTGACGTTCATTACAAAATAGCAAAAGAATTCACCAATAAAATTAAGGAAAAAGCTATTGGCCAGGAGGTTATAAAATCTGTCAACCCCCGCCAGATGATGGTAAAAATCGTGTATGATGAGCTCATTGACCTGATGGGCGGGGAAAAAGCAGATATTAACCTCAAGGGAGACCCAGCAGTCATCTTGCTCTCTGGTCTTCAAGGCTCTGGTAAGACAACTCTGGCAGCTAAACTAGCCGGTTTCCTGCGCAAAAAACACAACCGCAAGCCACTGCTCGTGGCCTGTGACATATACCGTCCAGCAGCTATCGAACAGCTCAAGGTACTCGGACAACAAATAGATGTACCAGTATATAGCGAAGAAGACAACAAAGACCCTGTCAAGATAGCACAGAATGCTATAAAATTCGCCAAGCAGAATGGTCTGGATACTGTTATCATAGACACAGCCGGTCGCCTGGCTATTGACCAGGAAATGATGGACGAAATATCCCGTATCAAAAACGCCATCAACCCTTCGGAGACACTTTTCGTTGTCGACGCAATGACAGGTCAGGACGCTGTCAACACAGCAAAGGAATTCAACAATGTACTTGACTTTGACGGTGTGGTACTAACAAAGCTCGATGGTGATACACGGGGTGGTGCTGCCCTGACCATTAAATACGTTGTACAGAAACCAATAAAATTCATTGGTACAGGCGAAAAACTCGATGCTATCGACTATTTCTATCCAGACCGTATGGCAGAACGTATCCTGGGCATGGGAGACATCAAGACTTTGGTAGAAAAAGCCCAGGAACAGATCGACGAAGAGGAAGCACGCCGTCTGCAGAAGAAAATAATGCAGAATAAGTTTGACTTCGATGACTTCCTCAAGCAGATTCACCAGATCAAAAAAATGGGTAACCTCAAAGACCTTATCAGCATGATACCAGGTCTGGGTAAACAGGTTAAGGATCTGGATATAGACGATGACTCTCTCAAACACATCGAGGCTATCATCCTGTCAATGACACCCGAAGAACGCCACAATCCCATGCTGCTCAATGGTAGCCGCAAAAAACGAATTGCACTGGGTAGTGGTACAACTATCCAGGAAGTAAACAACCTGCTCAAACAATTCATGGAGATGCGCAAAATGATGCGCATGGTAACAGCTGGCCGTCCCGGCGCCCGCCCTGCAAAAGCCACAACCACACTGCCTGCTGTCCACAAAAAGAAAAAGAAAAAAAAGAAAAGACGATAAAAAAAAAGAGGCTCCTGCGCAGGAGCCTCTTTTTCACTTTTACTCTTTGTAATTAGTCGCCCCTTAATAACTCGTTAACAGACTGGTATCCAAAGAGAAACTTTAAAAAATTTCTTTGAAAAAGCTTTGTAAATTGCAAGGAAATTGGTATTTTGAAATAAAAACCTTGCAAAATGAAAG
>JALVRO010000022.1 GCA_027031265.1 Bacteroidales bacterium
GGTAGAAAAGGGCTTGCAGCCTAATGAAGTGTCCTACAATACACTTATCAATCGCAGTCCAGATTACGGTGAGGCACTACGTTGGTATAATGAAATGGTAGAAAAGGGCTTGCAGCCTAATGAAGTAACTCTAACAACTCTGCTAAAAAAAGTGAATACACGAGAGAGATTTAATTTTGTGGTCAATGAATTTGTCCGGAGAACCTTACTACCGAACAATCACACAATTTTTTCTGCCTTCATAGCTGCCGACAAAATTGCCCGCCACGAGGGAAAGCTTCAAAACCAGGTCAAGCAGGAACTTATACAGAGTTTTGTCAGGGCTATGGGTAATGAAAAATTCCGTTTGCACAATTTCAAAAGGCTATACTTCAAACCGCGATTTGCGGAACAATACGTCATCTTTGCAGCTGCACTGCTAGGACAAAAAGACCGTCGTCTATGCCAGTTAATACGCCTGGTGCTTGATAAATATACAAAATCTTCAAAGCATCTAAGCAACGACTACCACTCAGCAGTGCGACAATGGCGTGTGCTATGCGGAGAATGACCGTAGCGTATTCGTCGCGCTCGTATTGGTTAAATTTTAAAAACAGTAAAACCGTTTTTGGCTACTTGCTCATTTTGTTTTTGTTTCTCAAAATGACGTCGCATTTCCATGCACCGTCAATAATCATTCAAGCCTTTGGCTTTCTTATGTTATAAGAGGCAGAGATGCGTCCAGATAAATGGCGTTAGCCATGTCCGTTATGTAACCTTGTAGGGGACTGCGAGGCCTATAGCGACGTCAGTCGCACACTAACCTGACAGACCGCAAGAAAAGGTCTGTCAGGTTGCCTAATCGGCGACTAACAAACATTAGCGACTAACAAACCTACGAGACTCTCACGCGCCGTCGCCTCGCACCATATCGGTGTCATCGCATGACTGGCGTTAACCTTGTAGGGGACTGGGAGGCCTATAGCGACGTCAGTCGCACACTAACCAGACAGACCGCAAGAAAATGTCAGGTTGCCTAATCAGCGACTAACAAACATCGACGACTAACAAACCCACGAGACTCTCACGCGCCTTCGCCTCGCACAATATCGGTGTCATCGCATGACTGGCGTTAACCTTGCAGGTGACTGCGAGGCCTATAGCGACGTCAGTCGCACTAAACCTGACAGACAGCAAGAAAAGGTCTGTCAGGTTGCCTAATCAGTGACTAACAAACATCGGCGACTAACAAACCTACGAGACTCTCACGCACCGTCGCCTCGCACCATGTCGGTGTCATCGCATGACTGGCATTAACCTTGCAGGGGACTGCGAGGCCTAAAGCGACGTCAGTCGCACAAAACCTGATAGATGGCAAGGGAAGGTCGGTCAAGTTGCCCTCTAAGCGAATAACAAACCTAAGAATCAAACAAGCACAAAGAACTAACTAGCGTTACAGCTTCTTGTGATAGACGCGGTAGCGTTTGTACACGCGGCCGCCCATGCGTTCCATTTCGTGGCGGACGAGAGTGTTGTCCTCCAGCTCCAGATGGGAATCTACTGTACGGAATCCGCGGCGGATAGCGGACTGGAGCATGTGGTAACCCAGCACAACATCCAGTCCAATGCCGCGGTATTCTTTTTTTATTCCTCCGAGCAAGAGTGTGAGCATGTCAGTTTTTTTCTGTGCACGCAGGATGTGTATAAAGCCAAATGGCAGGATATAGCCTCTGGATTTTCTTATTCCTTCGCTAATGTCTGGCATTCCAATTATAAAAGCAATGATTTCGCCACGTGCATTTTGCACAGCTTTGATAAACTCAGGGTCCAGGATTGGCAGGTATAGCTTGGCAAACTCTTCCATTTCGTCTTCGCTAAAAGGTACAAAGGCGTATATGTCGGCAAATGTCTCATTGACTAGCTTCAGGACTGGCTTGATGTATGGCTTTAGTTCGCGTTTGGTCTTGAATTCCAGTATCTTTATACCTTTGTGGCGGGAGAGTACCCAGTTGTAAATGCGTTGGTAGTTTTCGGGTATTTGCCCGGGTACGGGTACCTGGTATACGACCAGGTCATACTTTTTTGTGTAGCCCTGTTTTTCCAGTAGCTCTGGCATGTAAGGGAAGTTGAGGTTTGCTGAGATAATCGGTGGTTGGTCATAACCTTCTATCATAAAGCCCTGTTGGTCTTCGTCTGTGAATCCCAGTGGTCCGACGAGGTAGTTAGTGCTTTTTTCTCTAGCCCAGTCTTCAACTGCTTTTATAAGCTCATGAAAAACTTCTTTATCCTGATAGCTCTCCATGAAAGCAAAGCGGGCATTGTTTTCGTTGTGATCCCGGTTGTATTTGTGTGGGATAATACCCATTATCCTGCCCACAGGCTTGCCGTCTTTGTAAGCAAGATACATTACTACATCGTTGTAACGGTAGTGCCTGCTTTTTTTGGGGTCAAAGAGCCCCCAGTCATCCATGTAAATCGGAGGTATCCAGTTATCATGGCCCTTGTGAATCCTGGCAGGGAGATGAATAAAGGTTCTAAGCTGCCTGCGCGTTTTAACTTCTAGAATGTGAATCGACATTTTTATAAAATTTATAAAAATATTTAAATGCAATTATACTAAAACGCGGGCAAAATTTAAAATTAATTTGATTTGAGGAAGAATAACTTGTTTATATTCAATGTGATACCAAATGTGTGTGCAGTCAGAAGGGATATTTTTTGCATTGAGTAGCTAATGGTAAATTTTTCGGTGTTAATAAACAGGCCCAGTGAAAGCCCACTTGCAGTACGGCGTGTGGGTAGTGTGAGTTCCTTTGCGCGTCGGAAATAATATCCCAGAAGCACAGTAATGTGTCTGGAGAGCATAATTTCAGTTCCAATACTAGTGTGTCGCAAGAATTCGTCCATTATTAAAGTGGCCTTATAAACCGAGGAAACAGTATCTGCAAAAGCGGGTTTATATAGCTGTTCCAGGGGTGATTTGTAGCGGAGATCCCATCTATTTAGATATTCGAGGGTTATGTTAAAGCGTAGGGGAGCATAACGCAGCTGACCTGTAAGGCCTGCTGTCAGGTTAAAAGGCAGAGGCTCGTATGTGGTAAAATAAGGCTTAATTTGTTTGCCGAGATTACGTGCGACTAGAGCGAGAAAGAGATAATCATTAGCCTTAAAAAACATACCAAGATCCAGTCCGTAACCGTAAGATGTGTAAGTTTCAAGATTAGAGTAGATTGTCTTTAGGTTTAGCCCAATGACAAGCTGTGAATCCAGTCTCAGGGAATATGTCACAAATGGTATGTAGTCAGAAGCGGTGAATTGACCATAATAATTACCAAATTCATCGTATTGGTCAAATTTCCCATAATTAGCATAATGAACACCCAAAGCCAGATTTCCAAATCTGAATCGTTTCATGTTATAAGAAAATCCACCAATATTAATTCCTGCTACATAAGCCTGGTAAGAAAGTGATAACTGGTTAGAGTCCTCGTAGCTTAGTAAAGCAGGGTTGTAGAAAATCAGATCTGATGACGATGGGTTTGAGATGATTTTACCACCTAAAGCTGTGGAGAAAGGAGAAATATTCTGTTCGAGAAAACCATAGGTTGCCTGCCCGCCAATCTGTGCGAGGGTAGTAATTGGTAATATTATTATTATCAATATGTTAAGTAATATGTGTTTCATCAGAAAAAAGAATTTTATCCAGGATAAATTTAGCCACATTTTCTGGGGTGTCCTGTTCTATGTCAAAGATAAAAGCTTGGTTAATCATGAATTTTTGCAATACAGGTCTGGTGTATTTTTTTCTGACTGTCCATAGCTGTTTTTTTTTCAGGTCAAGGAGTATTTCTATGATTCTACTCCAGCCATAATTCAATAGTTCGAGTTTACCCACTTCATCTATGACAATCACTTTACTTTCTATTGCTTTTTTGATAAATTCAATTCCATAATCTACTCCTTGTTTATTGAAATAAAAACGCATGGTTTTGAAATAAGGATCTTTTATCTTGTTCTCAGTGCAGAGTAGAACCTGTTGTCCGGTCTTTATATCTGTGACAAGGTATTCTAAGATATCGGAGGTTCTTTTTTTCTCTGTAAAGACACCACCAATACTGATTTCATATTGTGATAACAATTTAATTACTTTTTTTGTAAAAGTCGTCTTACCTGCATTTATACCACCTTCGATGATATATACACTTCTGTGTCCCATACTGTTCTGGTAAAAATCCACAAGAGAGAATGAGAAAAGTAGTAATTCTCGAATTATCCTCAGATTAAATTTTTGAGAAAAATACTCTAAGAATCTGGGTAGTGTCAGGAACGACAGTTCCAGGGTCAGGTAAACATTATGAAAACCGCGGCGAAGTAGATATGCTTTGATACGCTCGTTGTTGAGCTGAATACTAATTACAGAGAAAAAGACAATTATAATCAAGGCTCTAAGAATCATGAGGCCACTGAGCTCAAAGCCTTGTGTGTTAAACATCAGTTTCGATGGTGAGTCGTAGTAAAAAGCTACACCAGCAATAAATAATACAATTATTTGCACCCAGAAAAACAGTTTTTTAAAAATACGAAAGGCTTGGGGATAAAAGTAATAATAGCTGGCAAAGACAAGGCCAATAATTATAAGTGATGAGATGATACTGATTTGATTAATTAACCAGAGCAAGAAAATCATTAAAACCACATTTATCAGGAGCATGAGGAAAGGACTACGACGTGCGGGATTAACACGGAATGGATCCACATTAATTTTTACGGGTTTTAGAAAATAACTAAGCTGCGGGTTTTCCCTTTTTTGGTCTAAAAATTTTTTTGTGTGACTGGCAGCCATATAACCAATCAGGCTGGCTGTTAAGCCTATTAGAGCATAAGCGGTCAGCAAGTAAATAGCAGCTAGTTGCTCAGGGAAAGAGAAACGAAGCTGGCGCTCCATGAAAGTGTAAAGATTGTTAGCTATTCTGACCAGATCTGAGCCATAAACAATCAGAAGCGTAACTACCTTGTGAAAAATTACACTCATTTGCGTTAGTATTCCTCCCGCTGCAAATCCCAGGAAATTACGTCCAAGCAAAGCTATGGCCAGCTCAAAAATAATTCCTTCCAGGATTATTGCAGTCATGGGCCCGAGCAGCACAGAAGACGGGGAGATTGATTTGATCAATGCAGTTATTAAAGAGGCTTTGAGAATAATGAATTTCTCACGCCATATATAAGCAAACACAGTCATGTAAATAATTGCAATAAAGGTAAGCGCAGATCCGGCCAGTGGCATACGCAGATTATGCAGAAATGAACCTAGCATTACTTCTGTACTACCCCAGATAGAACCAATAGCCGCAGCTTTGAGCCAAGAGCTATTTATTTCGTTTCTGTAGACTCGCACCTGACCATTACTTTTTTGCCTTTATGTAAAAAATAACGTGTGCCATAATCTTGTGCAATGATTCCCAGTACACGGCTGTCGTAAGGTTTGAATTGTACGCCAAAAGCAGCCTTTATACCCCAATTTGCCAGTTCAGGTGATAAAATGGATGATGGGCCAAGTATGTATTTGTCTGAATAAGGAGAAGCTTCTAAAAGCTGATTAAGTGTACCATTGGTGATTGCAGTAGCTGTGATAATTAGCAAGTCTGCACGTGCAAGTATTTTTTCCTGATTCTTTATTTGATTATCTGGTGCATCTGTGGCTCTGTGATCAATGTATTCGAAAAGAATGCTTTGATTCTTGAGTTTCTCGAACACAGGATCAAACTTTCCAACAAAGACAATATGTCTGTACCGGCTCATATTCAGGTCTGTAATGTCTTTGTTATGATGTATTTTAGATGTACGGTAGTTGAGCAGGGCATTATAATAAGCAGTAAGCAATATGCGGTGACGGTAAACTTCTGGAAAGATTTCCTGTGGGACCAGGGGATCGTGTTTTTCTCCTAATGTGGCACATACACCGATATTTCCATTAACAAGCTCTACAGCAAAATAACGCTGTCCTGAGACAGTCTGGCGAATAAATCTTGGGTCAAAACCATAAGTCTCGTATAAATATTCCAGAAAATCTTGCATTATTCCACGACTTGTAGTTTAGCAAATTTAAGTAGAATTTTTTTTGTGCCCAAGCCTTCGAATTCAATCTCCGCTTTTGTGTTGGGATATTGGCCTGTCATTTTTTTGACAATACCTGTGCCGAACTTTGCATGCTTGACACGCATTCCCACACGAATACCAGTTTTTGGTTCAAAGTCAATTTCAGCGTCCTGTTCTGGCTTAGGTTTTGTAGCTATCTTTTTCATTTTGCTAAGATCAGGTTTGGGTGCTGGACGTTTAAAAGCCTGGGTTTTGACAGGCTGTTGTGAGGCTTCTTTTTTGAAATTACTGTATGATGAGCCGCTAATATTCCATTTTTGGTCTGAATAATCATTGTGCAGATGGTACTGGACAAATTGCTGGTCTATTTCATCTATAAAAGGACTGGGGGTCTGGTGGTCCACACGTCCCCAGAATTTTCTCCTTTCGCTAAAAGAAATATACACCTGTTTCTTTGCCCTGGTCAGTGCTACATAGAACAGACGGCGCTCTTCTTCCATCTCCCTCTGGTCTGTTTTTGCAAGTTCAGATGGGAATATACGCATTTCGGCCCCTACAAGAAAAACAGTGTTAAATTCCAGGCCTTTGGCAGAATGTATGGTCATGACATTGACCTTGTCCTCTCCCTCGTTTTTGTCAGTATCTTCGCTCGTAAGTAATGCTATTTGCTGGAGAAACTCCTCTATGCCAAATTCCTCTTGTTCTGGAGAATTAGTCGAGTATTCTTTGATGGCGCTCAGCAACTCCATGACATTTTCGAGGCGGTTTTTGCCGTCCTGTGAAAGGTCTCTTTCTAGATCTGCAAGGATACCCGTATTTTTCAGAATATAGCGTGTGAAATCATAAATGTCCATATTATAGGCCTTTTCACGCAGATCCTGAATTAGTGTGCGGAATTTTTTCAAAGCAGAGATAGCCCTGCTATTCACTCCAATGGGTAAATTTTCGAGGCTCTCTAGTACATGCCACACAGTCATGTTATGCTGGCGTGCAAAATCCATAAGTAAGCTCTGTGTCTGCTGGCCTATGCCACGGGCAGGATAATTAACCACCCTGCGAAGAGCCTCTTCGTCCGAAGGATTAATAGCTAGTCGCATGTATGCCAGTACATCTTTTATCTCCTTGCGCTGGTAGAATGATATGCCTCCATAAATACGATAAGGTATGTTAAAGCGTCTGAGGAAATCTTCGAAAATACGTGATTGGAAGTTCATTCGATAGAGTATTGCTATCTCTTTGTAGGGCACACCGTTTTGATTAATCTTTTTAATCTCTTGTGCCACCCATCGTCCTTCTTCATAATCAGTAGGATGACTGGCCACAACCAGGTCATTGCCTTGCTCAGCTGTGGAAAAAATCTTTTTTGGGATCTGACGCTCGTTTCTG
>JALVRO010000023.1 GCA_027031265.1 Bacteroidales bacterium
GCTAAAAAAAACCTCTTAGTGTCATTATTGACTCTGGCGGTAAGTGCAGCTTTCACTTTCCAGATGACACAAACACAACCTGTGTGGACACGGCTAATTGCTGTGGCTCTGGTATGGGTATTTATCATTATCGCCCAGCAACTGGCACCTTACTTTAACGATGGACCTGGATCTGAAAACATGCCAGCTGCTTTGCTTGTATTTTTCCTGGCAAGTAGTGTGTCCAGTATAAAACTCCTTGTCCTATCATTAGTTATCACCTATGGTTTCATCCTTACCTTAAAGATATACGAGAGCAAGCATGATCCTACTTATACACAGACATTCAACATTTCTCTAATCTTTGCTACAGCAATGATTTTTCATCCACCACTTTTTATACTGGTCTTATTTCTATTCTATGTTTTTCACCAGCGTCTACGTGATCTGTCGATTATCATTATGTCCTATATTATTGTTCTGTATGTGTTTTTTACTGTGGATATTTTTATCCTGAAAAACACTCTTTCCCAGGCCTGGCATTACCTTATAGATTGGAAATTTAACGGATTGGGGTTTTTAGGCTCAAAATTATGGATTTTTTATCTCCTACTATTCTTTCTCTCCTTTCTATACTCTCTGGCAAAATTACCCACTGAAACAATAAAAAAACGCAAAGTCCTGTGGACTTCGATTATCCTATGGATATTATCCCTTGTTGTGAATCTTTTCTCTGGCTCCAATCCGCTGTTTTTTGGAATACTTATCCTGGCCTTGATAGTCTCCTATGTGTTTTATTCTATGAAAATTAATGCATGGGTTAAAGATTTAATCTTTTTGCTAATTATTGGAGCTGGATTGGTGTTGAGCCTTCAGATTATCTAAAAATTTGAATATCTGCTCACGATCCTTGCGTCCCACAGCCGAAAGACTTAAAGGTGGATATTGTCCAGTCCTTTTGCCCCTTTTTATTTTAAAAATTATCCTCGGGCCAAAGAGTGTTTTTACAACTTCATAGCCATCATACTCTGACAGCGGTATCTTTATTTGTTTATAATTTCCCACAAAAGGATGTGGGTTGTAGAAACGCACCTCCAGAACATCTTTAACCAACTGGATACCAAAAAAGTGTGGCTTCATTGCAAGCAATAATAAATATGTAGCAAAGGTCACTCCTGCTATTAACAAATACAGGGATCTGTTGTAATACTCTATCTTTGAGAAAATTAAAAGCACGAGAACCATTATTAATAGCACACCATAAGCAATCGTATATTTTGCTACAACTTTAAAGTTATTGTAATTCATTGTTATATATTTTTTGTTTTTTCTAAAAGTTTAAAACCTAAACACAATATGCTATCCTTGTGCTAATTATTAAGTGAGTTACAAAAAAACTGATTAAAAATTCACCCTCTGCTGATTTACACATAAAGCCCCTTATTCCATTGAAACACAATCAATTCCTCATAATAAACACGGACACAATCTGCGCAATTTGCACAGCATTAGTAGCTGCTCCTTTGCGAATATTATCTGCCACTATCCACATATTAAGAGCTCGTGGTACGAATAAATCACGCCTGAGTCGGCCAACAAACACTTCGTCCCTATCATAAGCCCATAGAGGCATAGGATACTCATTTTCAGCAGGATTATCAATCACAATCACACCTGGTGTCTGCTCTAATAAATGTCTTACCTCTGTTAGGTCAAAATCCTCTTTCAGTTCTACATTCACACTCTCCGAATGACCACCTATCACAGGTACACGCACAGCAGTAGGACTTATCTGAATATCGTAGTCATCAAGGATCTTGTGTGTCTCATTTACCAGTTTCATTTCCTCTTTTGTATAATCATTCTCCAGAAAAACATCACAATGTGGCAAAACATTCATATCAATACGATGAGGGAATTTCCTTAGATCAAAAAAACCGCTTCGCTCATGGATCATCTGCTCTACAGCCATATATCCAGCTCCGGTAACAGACTGGTAAGTAGAAACAACGATGCGCCTGATACCATAGCGCCTGTGCAAAGGCGCAAGTACCATTACCATCTGTATGGTCGAACAATTGGGATTGGCAATCAAATAATCTTCCCTAGTCAGTATATCTCCATTAATCTCTGGCACAATTAGCTTCACATCCTTATCCATCCGCCATGCAGATGAATTGTCAATAACATAAATTTTTTTCTCAGCAAACACGGGAGCATATTCACGGGACACACCACTACCTGCAGAAAAAAGAGCTATGTCAATATCTCGCTCTAGGGCTTGTTCTATGCTTATAACATCCCATTGCCTGCCTTTAAACTCTACCTTTCTACCAATAGACCGCTCCGATGCCACAGGTATCAACTCTGTGACAGGGAATTGCCTCTGCTCAAGCACCCGCAACATCTTCCTGCCAACAAGACCTGTTACACCTACTACTGCCACTTTCATTTAGCTATGATTTTGTGTATTTTTATGCAAAGTTAACCATTGTAAAACACTAAAGAAAATGATAAAAAAATTTGCTCTAATATTTCTGACTATTTTTCTGACCTTTGCCTTCTATGCACAGATAATTTATGACTTCGAGAATTTCAGCCTTGCAGGCTGGACACAGAGCACTCCTGGCCGGTTTTCTGTTTCTTCCACAACGCCAATAAATGGAGCTGGCTCTCTTCATCACAGCTATGATAACACTTCCAATGGTCATGATCAAATATCCCTTCAAACAAACCTTAACCTTTCGCAGGGTCCGACTGTGTGGAAATTTAAAATCCTCTACCAGTACAACCCATCATCAAATAACAACTGGGCTGTAATACTGGCCTCAGATACCAATGCTACAGGTATGGATGCAACTGGTAGCTTTAATGGCTATGCTATAGGAGTCGATATGATGAGTTTTTCCGATGATTCACTCACTCTTTACCGTATTGATGCCGGCAGCCCAACACCAATATTAAAAACATCCATAAACTGGCAAACACAGGTAGGAACCAGCCGTGCTGCATCAATAGTCGTATCAAGAAACAGCTCAGGGCAATGGCAGGTGTACTATACACTGGCCAATAATTATGATTCCCTCATATACCTGGGTACTGTCAATGACCAGAGATACAATAATGCCAGATACTTTGGTATTTATTACGAATACACATCTGCACAGGATCAGAAACTATGGTTCGATGACCTGCAAATTTATGCTATGCGTGGCCAACAAAACGCAACTTTCTCTATAACAACCATCTCAGATACAATACCTTCAACAACTACCAGCACACCGGGTATTGCTTTAGCAAAGTTAAAATTCAAAGTCCCGGCCACAGATACTGCCCCGGCAATAATCAAACAAATAATTCTCACACCAGCTTCTACAAATCAAATCAACCATTGGTCAAACCTTTTTGCAGGCATATTGTTTAACATAAATCAAACAAATTACCAGGCTATCATCAACCAAAACACATTAGTTTTCAACACAAATATCAGTATAGTCCCAGGCGATTCTCTTCAAGGAACAATTTATGCCTGGGTAAAAACCACACCCGAAGCAGGAGATAACCACAACTTTAGTTTGTTACTTACTGAAAATCAGATAATTTGCTCACCAGACAGCACTTCATTTACCTCTAATCAAGCCGCTACAAACCCTATAACATATAGCATACGGGCAACACAACTTACCTTTTACCAGATACCAATAAGCGTCAAACCAGGATACCCCTTTTATTTACAGCTGCTGGCCACAGATATCTACGGAAATATAGACCTGGATGCCTCTTATCAAGTCTCCCTGTCCATAGATCAGGGCTCGGGCACATTAAGCTCAGCCACAGGTCTTGTTAAAAATATGAGCTCTGGATCTATACAATGGGATGACCTGAAATACAGCGCTATGGACACGTTTCGTATACTGGCAAACGTCACAGGACTTGGCTCTTTCTCCAGTTCTGAAATAATTGGCAATAGTTATGTGTTTTATCTTAATGATGATTTCGAAGACGGAGACATAAGCGATTGGACACAATCAAGCCCTGGGCACTGGTCTGCCTCTTCGACAGATCCTATCCGGGGTAATTATTCCCTCCATCACAGCTTTGACAATAGCAACAGCGCTACAGAATATATCTCCCACAGATTATCATCTGTGACTCTGACTGATACAACGGTATACTGGAAGTTTATCATCAGATACAACAACTCAACAATGTCAAGCTCAAATAATTGGAATATAATCCTTATGGCAGACAAAGACCCTGCAGTACAAAACCTCTTCAATGGTTATGCAGTTGGTTTTGACTGGGAAACAACAGATGATTTGCTAAAACTATGGAAAATAACCAATGGCACACCTAATGAGATAGCCTCGTCCTCATTTAACTATGATACACAAGTTAGCTCTGGTGAAAAATTATATATCCAGGTTAGCCGTACACCTTCGGGTTCCTGGGCAATAAGCCTGGATACTAACACTGGAAACAATTACCAGGTTATTGCCACTTCCACAGACACAGAATTCACCTCAGCTAATTATTTTTCTGTGCGCTATCAGTACACAAAGAATCTAGACATGAAATTAACCCTGGACAATATATACTTTGGTTGGAAAATACCAGACACCACGCCACCAGGCATAGACACAGCCATAGCATGGTCAAGCGACACTGTACTTGTGTATTTCGATGAGCCTATAGACACCTCTGCTCTTACAACGGCTAACTTCACAATCGACGACACAATAAATATCTCAGCTATAAACATCCTGGATCCACAAACACTCAAGCTCCCCCTCTCAGATACATTGAGCGAAAATGACTTACACACATTAACAGCAGCGGGCATAAAAGATCTGGCAGGCAACTCAGCACAGAATCTCACACAAACATTGAAATGGACAGCCCTGCATATCAGCCAGATTAGCTTTAGCGATTCTCTACATATCACACTATTCTTTAACAAAAACTTGGATACGTCATCAGTGAATATCAATGATTTCTCTTTGTCTCCTTACACAGGGACCATAACAGCACTTGCAAAAGAGCCACAGCAAATAAGCCTCACGCTATCCAGACCTCTCACACTGTTTAAGCATTATACGCTGAGCAATAATAAAATCCGCGATCTCAACGGCAATCCTCTTAAAGACAATCCATTTCTATTCATCTATTATTTACCTCACTTTGGAGATATTGTTATTAACGAGCTAATGGTAGATGTCTCTCCAGCACCACCAGCGCTACCTGCTAATAAATACATTGAGCTGTTCAACCGCACACCAGTTACTATTAACTTGAAAGGCTGGACATTACAAATAGGGGATCACAAAACAACAATTAACAATCAACTAATAATCAAACCATTATCTTATGCCATCTTAACTTCATCACAAGTGCAAAACTACTACCAGCAGCTTGCTCCTGTGGCTGCAGTACTTAATGAATCATACCTGACCACAACCGGTAAAACTGTGAGAATCCTGAACACCAATGGCAATTTAATAGACCAGGTTACTTATTCCCCTGACTGGTATAATGATCCTGAAAAAGATGACGGCGGCTGGGCTCTGGAGAGAATTGATCCAGACAACCTGTGCAACCAGGATATCAACTGGCATGCTTCTACTAACCAAATAGGAGGCACCCCTGGTTTTGCAAACTCCGTAAAGGCTTCTAATCCTGACACCACCAGACCAATTATAACTGGTTTACAGGCTATCTCATCGACCAGGCTAAAGCTAGGCTTTACAAAAATCATTTCCCCCTCTTCTGCAGCACGGCAAATAAACTTCATCCTCAATTCTACAGCCACACCCCTGTCAATTTCTTCTGACCCAGAGGATGCTAAAACACTTGACCTGTATTTCCTTGTAAAATTCTCTGATGGGCAAAATACTCTGAAAGTTAGTGCCCTGAAGGATATGTGTGACAATGAGCTTAAAGACACTTTGCTTACTTTCTATTACAAAAAAATTCATCCTGTTGCAGTAGAACCTATTAGCACTCATCAGCTCAAAATCTACTTTTCAGAACCAGTGGAACAAACATCAGCACAGCAAATTACTAACTACTTTGTTTCAGACTCAATCGGCACACCACGTCTGGCTACGCGCGATAACCAAGATCCCGATGTAGTATATTTAATCTTCGACAAACAAATGCAGCCTGACAAAAATTACAGCATCTCAATAGCCCATGTCTCTGACCTGTCAGGAACAGAATGCGATTCAGCTGTTCTGTCTTTTACTCCACATATACCACAACCCTTTGATATTGTGTTTAATGAATTTATGACAGACATAAATCCAGCACCCCAGGGACTAAACCCTGTCAAATACATAGAGCTTTTCAATACCCGCAGCTTTGAGATATGGTTAAGCGGGTGGACGCTTCAGATTGATGACAAAATTTACACTTTACCCTCACACAGTATTCCTGGACATGGATATTTACTACTCGCACCAGCAGGAGCACATCTGGATAGCGCATTGCAAATTCTGAGCGAATCTTATATCAAAACAACCGCAAAATATTCTCTTTACTCATCTCAAGGACAGATAATTGACTTTCTACCTCTGGACGAAAATTACTGGGGTGAAGCACAATTAGCAAAGGGTGGTATTTCTGTGGAAAAAATTAATCCATATCAAACCTGCGAAACCTATGATAATTGGACAGCTTCCACAGACCCAGCTGGAGGAACACCTGGTAGCCAGAACTCTGTCTTTAGCACACAAACCACACCTCAACCACCTGGCATCACAAACCTTAAACCAGCAGATGCTTATCACATCACCCTTTCTCTTTCTCATCCTGTACTTAATAATTCTGCGACTAATCCAGATAACTATAAGGTAAACAACAGCCCTGTAGACAAAGCACAAATCCAGGATTATCAGGATATTACACTCACAACATCACAACCTTTAGAACAAGGCAATAACTCGCTAAATATCAACATTACAAACGATTGTGGCAATAACTTCAACAAAACAATAACATTTCAATATCAATACATTCATGTAAAGCAAGTTATACCTATTGATTCCACAATGTTACTGGTAATTTTCTCAGAACCACCTGTAGAAAATGTGCTGGACTCCTCTAATTATTTGCTTAATGCATCAAATTACCCGCAAAAGATTATAATAAGTCAAACTAACCCCACGCAGGTTTATCTCCTTTTCGAACAGGTATTCCTACAGGGTGAAAATAGCATAAAAATTAGTGGCATCTCTGACAGATACGGCAACAAGATACCAGACTTTCAGGCAAAGTTCACTTATTACATACCACACAAAGAAGATCTGGTTATAAACGAACTATTGTTTGACCCATACCCTGGCTGTGCTAAATATGTGGAAATTTACAATAAGACAGACTATCCAATATATCTGGACAACATCTCCCTGGCAAATATGCTGGACTCAGTACCCGGGAATATACAGCCACTCACAAACAGCTTCTTGACTCTTGCATCACA
>JALVRO010000024.1 GCA_027031265.1 Bacteroidales bacterium
TACATCAAAAACAACCCTGGTAAGTCTGGTATTATTTATTGCTTGAGCCGTAAAAAAGTCGAGGAATTAGCCGAAATCCTCAAAGCTAATAGTATAAAGGCTCTACCCTATCACGCCGGGCTGGACTCTGCCACACGAACAAAGCACCAGGACATGTTCCTCAACGAGGAAGTGGACGTTATCGTGGCTACTATTGCCTTTGGTATGGGTATAGACAAACCAGATATTCGCTTTGTTATCCACTATGACATGCCCAAAAGCCTCGAATCATATTATCAAGAAACAGGACGGGCCGGGCGTGACGGTGGCGAAGGCGTGTGCATTGCCTTTTATCATCCAAACGATATCGAAAAACTCGAAAAATTCCTTCAGGGCAAACCTATATCCGAACAAGAAATCGGACGACAGCTTATAAACGAAGTTGTTGCCTATGCCGAAGGAGCTGTCTGCCGCCCTAAAATGATTCTACATTATTTTGGCGAAGAACTCCAGGAACCATGTAACAATTGTGATAATTGCCTCAGACCACGTCCACAATTCGAAGGAAAATCATACCTGGTTAAAGTGCTCAAAGCAGTGCTCGAGGCACAGGAAAAATTTAAGCCAGCACATATTGCTAAAATCCTTGCTGGCAAAAGTGACGCAGCTATTAAAACTTACAAACACCACAAACTAAAGAGCTTTGGCACTGGCAAGGATAAATCTCCTAAATTCTGGGAAAGCGTCATTCGTCAGGCTATGATACACGGACTACTAGAAAAAGACATTGAAAATTACGGAACCGTGAAGCTTACAGAAAAAGGTCACAAATATCTCAAAAAGCCATGGAGTATTAAGCTGGTCGAACCACACAATTTTGAAAAAATAGACAGTGAAGAAGAGACTCAAGAACCTGTAATGGGGCCAGCATTAGCTACCGCTGACCAGACCTTGTTTAACCTGCTCAAAGACCTGCGCAAAAAAATAGCCAAAAAAGAAGGCCTTGCACCTTATATGGTCTTTGAGGATCCTGTTTTGCAGGATATGTCCATTTATTACCCAATTAACCTCAAAGAACTTTTGCAAATATCAGGTATCAACAAAAACAAAGCTGAACGCTTCGGACAGCCCTTTGTCAATCTTATTAAAAACTATGTCGAAGAAAACGACATCATCCGTCCCCAGGATATTGTGGTCAAAAAACCTAAAAAATCTGGTGTAAAAGTCTTTATTATCCAAAGCATTGACAAAAAGATGGACTTCGAAGACATCTGCGAAGCCCAACAGCTAGAAATGGAAGAACTGTACGAAGAAATAGAATCAATACTGCGCAGCGGTACCCGACTAAACTTTGACTATTACATTGACAAGATGATTGACGAAGAACATCAGGCAGAGCTTTTGGCTTATTTCGAAGAGGAAGGTTTAGTGCCACTAGAGCAAGCTATATCCGAACTAGAGGAGGACGAATACGAAGAAGATGAAATAGCACTCATCAGACTCAAATACATGGCAAAACTTCAGCGAGAAGGAAAACTCAAGAAAAAATAATACTTCACAAATAATTTTCCCGGGCAAAAAAAATACCACATGTAATTAAGCCCCGCTGGCCGAAAGCCACGGGGCTTTCTGTTACCAATCATAGCAATAAAATATCTATCAAAAACAAAAAAAACCAGGCACCGATTGGTGCCTGGTTTAAGTCGGGGTGGCGGGACTCGAACCCGCGACCTCTAGCACCCCATGCTAGCACGCTAGCCATCTGCGCCACACCCCGGATACGTGAGTGGCCTCTGGGCATGGGGACGACATTCCGCCGCTATAACCCCTTTGAGCAGAACAAAAGTAATGATTATACCTATTTTTTGCAAGTATGATTTCTGCCATTTTGTCATGAATTTTATATGGAATTCTTTTTGATAAATACTCGCAAAACAGTTAAACCACAGAACAATGAAAGATTACAAGAATAAACCTTTCTCAGTACAGGAAAAACTTGTTAAACTACTCGGTGTTAAGCAAGACCCTTGCATTTCAATAATCATAAACAAGGATGCACCTTCTCCAAAAAACGAAAAATTCCAGATCGCTGTTAAAAACGGAATCAAACAAGCTATCCAGAAATTACAAGAAAAACATAATGACAAAAGACTGGTTAAAAAATTCGAGGATGAACTTTACAAAATCTTTGACACAATTAAATTTGAGCGTGATTTCCAAGGTGTGGCCATATACCTTTCTCCTAGCTACCAGGATGTTATCACCATACCATTCGAAGTAAAGAATAATGTGGTAGTGGACAATACATTTGAAATACGTCCTTTGCTACGTGCTGTTAACCGTATGTTCCAATATGATGTGATCCTTCTGAGCAAGAAAAAAACACGCTTTTTCAATGGATTCCACAAATACCTGCAGGAAGTCTTTAGCTCTGATATACCCGAAGGTGTTGACTATTACTTTAATCTGCGTGTACAGGACAGGGAAGATCCAGGAAAACGGGAATCAGAAGCTATGCGTCTTTATGTCAATGATATAGACAAATTCCTGCGACTCTACTCAGATATGCATACACCATTGATCGTTATGGGCGATAAAAAATTAGTAGCCTACTTCCGCAACAATACCAAACGACCAAAGAAAATACTGGCAGAGATCACAGGAAGCTATGACGACGAACGACTATCAGTTATCCAGGATAAAATACGCGAAAAGCTCTCAGAATACATACAGCTAAGAGATAAACAGCTATTAGAACGTGTCCAGGAAGACATTGATGCTTACAACTATGTTTCTGGCGTGCAGGAAGTCTGGACTGCAGCTGCAATGAAAGAAGCCCGCATCCTGCTGGTCGAACAGGACTACAAAGTCGAAGGATATAGTGTCAAAGACGGTCTATTCCTACTTCTGGTCAAACCCGATGACGAAGAATTTGACTATCACGAAGATGCTATCGATGACCTGGCAGAAATGGTATTAATGCAAGGCGGCGAGGTCTATTTCGTTGGCAAAGGCCTGCTGGAGAAATACGACCACATTTTACTTACTTTGAGATAAATGTAATTTTGCAGGAATATATTTGGCTTTGTGCTAACAGGCATAGAAACAATCCTATAAGGATAAAAAGAGAGGCTGCCTAAAGGCAGCCTCTCTTTTGCAAATAAACCTCATTTCTCCAACGGCTGCCAATCACCAAAATATTCCACCACAACATTTGTTTGTGGCTCTGTAGTGTAATGCTCATTGGCATTATATGTCCATTCCATTGTCTTTGACCCGCCGCCACTCTGTGTGGTTATCAAGAAACGACGTGATAGATGGGCAAAATAGCGAGCCTGGTCAGCTGGCAGTTTCTGATCTCCTCCCGATGGGTCTACTGGTACCCAGCCAATACCTGGCATATAAACCTCAACCCAGCGATGGAAAACATCATCAGTCGAAGCAGCCTCTCCTCGTTCTGCAACTGAGCCCACATAACGCGCCGGCACTCCTGCCGCACGGCACATTGAGATAAAAACAAAAGAATATTCCGAGCATGAGCCATTACCTCGTGCCAGCACTGTGGGCGCTGTGTTCCACCCTCCTGACATTTCGTAATACATGTGCTCGCGCAAATAATCAAAGATATGACGTACTATCCAGTAAACATTTTTCTCATCTCCAACAGCCTCATGTACAGCCTTCTGAATCACAGGATGATCGTACTGGTACTTTACGTCATTAACCAGATATTTTTTCTTTATATCCTTTGGAATATCATTAACAGTCCTCACATCCTGGGGAAATATGAAATAATAAACATCCCACATCTTGGCCTTTACTGTCATGGACTCCTCACGCTTCTGCCCTGCTGGTATGTCTGTGAGGTGATAATGTGCCACCTTCTGTCCCCATTTGTCTGTTATGAAATCAGTAGGCTGCGGATCAAATTTTATATCACCAACAATCTCCTGATTAATGCGGTTGACAGGAATAGCTAGATAAACATCAAGAGTTTTAATCTTACCAGGGCCAAAATTTGTCGTCAGATGTGTGAATGTCAGCTGTGCAAAACGATGATGTAATTTCACTGTTAAATCATCATCCTTTCGTACGAGTTTATAAATCTTGTCACTCTGGCTATCATTATTCCACAGATACTCACCGTCCCAGGCCAGCCCACGGGGATATTCGTCTGGCGAAGAAGTTATTAACAAAACAATCCCGGTCCGTGGCTCTACCATATAAATCTCGTTCCTCGCCCTGTCTGATACCCACAGATAATGTCCATCGTAAGTTAATCCCGTTGGCCTGGTAGCTGGAGCAGGTATAGCCTTTATAGTGGTACCATCGATAGGATCAAATTGTACCAATTGTTTTTTTGCTGCGTCAACAACCCACAAATAATGCCCATCATAAGCCAGATCCTGAGGATAACGTACAGGCAATTCTACTGTATGCAAAATTGTTCCATCCTTTGGGTCAACCTTATACAATTTTCCTTGATAAGCCTCAGCCTTAGGAATGCCTCCTTTCAGGTCAACTGCCCACAAATACTGCCCATCATAAGCCAGACCCACAATCCAATAAGCCGGTGCTTTGAGTGTTCGCGCAACCTGTCCATTGTCAGGATTGATTTGATATAACAAATCTGTCTTCCTGTCAGCTAACCAGAGATATTTACCGTCAAAAGTCATACCTGTAGAGAAATGGCCGGGCGTGGAAAACATATTTACAACCTTGCCCGGATAACCAAGTAAAGTCAATGCATAAAAAACTGCCATTGCTAGCAGTAGTAATCGCTTCATCACTGAGAATTTTTGCTGTTTCTGCTTTTGAATTTAGCAAAACTTAAATTTTGAGAAAAGAATTGATATGTTAAATATATCACTTCATCTATTAAAAACACGATTTTATATAAAATAATCTGATTATTAACATAAAAAAAATTGACATTCATGGCCTTTAGGTATATTTTTTTTAAAACAAAAAAATAAAAAAATGAAGAAGTTCTATACCATATTGACTCTCATGGCAGTAACATTACTGTCTTTTACGACCTTGCAAGCACAGCAAGCTTGCTTACATGACTCTACTATTTTTTACGAAGACTTTGAACATCAGCCTATCAATAGCATTCACACATTTATTCTAAAACACGGAAAAGGCTGGCGACTGAATTCTAACATTGCCCATAGAGGTAAGTTTAGCCTATTTGATATACGTTCAAATAATTCAACGGCTGATTCTATAGACGACTGGGCTGTAACAAATGCTGTCTTTGTCAAAGACACATGTACCAGACTAGAATTCTGGCAATATGACCAGGAGCCTATGTTCGATGATTTTGTTGGTGTAGTTGTACTGGATGGCCCAGATCCATCTACAGCTAATATCATTGATACTGTTTATAATTTTGACTCATGGAATTATATTGTCAAATGGAAAAAAATTATTATTCCTCTCAATCAATTCATCGGCGATACCATTTACATTGCATTCAGGTACAAATCAGAACAGACTTATTCTAACTCATGGATTATAGATGATATCAGAATTGTTTCGCCACCCAAGCAGGATCTCATGCTTTACTCATTCAATCCCCAAAACCTGATTATATATGGAAGCCATTCCAGGCCTTCTGTTACCATCCGTAGCTGTGGAATCACTACCCCCCAGGAATTCACCATAAATGTATTTATACTCCAGAACAATACACAAGTTTATTCATCTACAACGACAGTTAAAAATCAACATATCAAATGCCATGAAACCATATCTCTTACCATGCCTGACCAGTTACCCACACTAGATCCAGGCGACTATACTGTTAAGACAATCATTTCATTCAAGGGTGATCTTTACACTGATAATGACACCGTTACATTTCCAATCCACGTGATAAAACCACTCTATCAGCCAGGAATTATTTATAGTTATAATTTTTACAGTGACTCATGGAACTCGAATAAAATAATAGCAATCGACCAGGGAAGCGGAGAACAAAAAGCTATTGCTTCGAGCACTGCACCAGATCCTCTAAAGGTTGGTGATTACACAGGACAGTATGTTTTAGCAGCTACTATAAGTCCAGATCAACTTAAATCTGTAAACTCTACAGATATTTATTTAATTAATGGTGATGGTCGCATGTATCTGTGGAAAAACATAAATTTTTATTCTAAACATGAAAAAATTCAAGGCCTGGCATATAATAAAAATGAAAAAGCTATCTACATTCTCAGCTTCGAACAGTACTACGATCCCAACTCAGGTGATTATAAACACAATACTTATCTATATAAACTGGATAGCTCACAATCTCTAACACAAATTGGCTCTACCAGCGACGTTCTTGCTGGCCTTACCTTTGATCAACATGGAAATCTCTACTCTTACGATATCACATCACCTTCCCTAGTAATAATTTATTACAGCAATCCACTTTACACTTACAAATTCATGGAATTAAACCTCGGCATCAATTATGAACAGTATAACGAATCCTATATACCATACTTATCCCTTACCTATGATAATATAAATAAAAAAACCTTCATACTCTTCAATCGTGATAATGAATTGCATATATCATGGCTGGCAGTGGTTGACCCTGAACAGTTAAGCTTCCACATAATAAACAAGTATGACGACTTGCTTGGATTCTGCGCAATTGTACCCAGTCCTGTTGTTACATTCCATGTGACTACACCTGATTTTTATCCTCTCGATAGTGTCAAAATCTCTATTGCTAACCATAGAATACTGTACACTAATAAATTTGGTATATCTAAAATACCATTAAATAAAGGTAGCTATACAGCCTTTATATCCCATCCTGATTATCAAAGCATTACAAAAGACTTCACAGTAGGAGACTCCAGTATAGAAATTCATGCTATACTCAAACCTAAGACAACAACAAATATTGAAGATCTGGAAAAATCTATCAAGATATACCCCATTCCCTGTCATGATATTCTAACTATCTCTGCCAAGGAACAATACACACTAACAATTAGCGATTTCAATAGCAGGGAGATACTGAAAATAAACCCATACAGACCACAAAATAATATCAACGTCTCCAATCTTCCACAAGGCATTTATATTATAAAAATAAAAACATCCGGGGGTCTGATAACAAAAAAAATAATAAAACAGTAAACAGACCCCCTATCTAAACCCCAAAAATCTCAAGCCATGAAACGCCTAGCTTTACTCTCACTTCTCATCATCATGAATCTGGCTGTGATAGCACAGCTCCCTACAAAGACCTCTTCTCGCAAAGACTCAACAATCTTTAGCGAAAACTTTGAGTCATGGCCTCCACAACACATGACACAATTTGCTCTAAAAACAAATAACGTTGACTGGCAGCAGAATTCTAACAATTCCTCTAATGGGAATTATGCTTACTATCGAGAAGAATGGTATGATATGGATACAGTGGACACCTGGTTTGTAACAGATGCCATTACAATAGACAGTTGCG
>JALVRO010000025.1 GCA_027031265.1 Bacteroidales bacterium
GTGATAAGAATGGGAACATCACCAGGTAAAGTTCTGAAACTTTGATGTCAAACAAGAATCCGTTCTTGATAATAATAAATAATAATAATAAAACATTTATATAGCGCCGATTCAGCAAGCCGTTCTCAGACATTTGACACAATTTGAACCACCATTATTACGTAGATGATACCTATATACATAGGTGTAATGCCGAAGGAAGCGTCTTTGGCTGATATCAGTGTCCGGGTGAGTACAAATATGCTTACATTAAACCAAGAAAAGAAAGAACTGAGACACCTGGGGAATGTAAGTGACTGTTCATGTAGCGCGTTCTGATAAAGCCTTGACCATGAAGAGACGGGTAGATACAATATCCAGAGACTTTTTGTATCATATTCATATTGCTGGTAATATCAGCCAGTCCATTACCACAGACGCTTGCAAGATAGTGGCACATGTCTCGGTAACATATTGACTGGGTTATATCAATGCCCTCCTGTGTGGTCTCCCAGGTAAACGGTTGGAACAGTCTACAGAGAGCATCAATGTCTACAGCCCGACTAGTAACTTGTACCCCTAAACGTGAGTACAAGATCCTGGTCTAGGCAGAAATGCACTACATTATACTGCCCCTCAGTATCTAGGAATCTGTTGTTGCTTATCATCTAATAGGTCCTTGAGATTCCAGTCCAAAGCACTGCTAACTGTACCACAAACACATGGTGTTATGCACAGTAACAGATGTTTTGGAAAGGCTGTAGCAAACCTATGGAACACACCTCAAGTCAAGACCAAGAAGCGTAAAATGGCCAATGCCACCAAGAAGAAAGTGAAGACTAATTGTTCTATTTCAGTTTATCTCACCTAATAAGTTAATATTTTATTGACTTTATTAAGCACGTTAGAGTAATCTGCTCAAGGTTGTACAGGGCAATATACACATTTTACAGTCATCTACTAGCGTTCAGCCTCCCACTATAATCCATAATCACATACTGTCAGCCGGTGTAACCCACCATTAAACACTGTCACCCACTGTACCGATGGGAGTTGACAGTAGGTGACACTGGTTGACCAGAGAAGGTGGAGAGAGACCAAAGTATACTTTCTGCCCAGATGAGGTACAAAGGCACCAAAGTAGATGTTTAGTCTGATGACGTGCAGAGGAACCAAAGTACATTGTTTGACTAGACGAAGCACAAATGTCAAAACAGGTCTTTGTCCATGACATTTACATAATACTTACTATAAATGAACAACACATAACTGTCATTTCATTTTATATTAGCTAATTAGCATAAAATAAATGAGCAGCACTAATGACAAATAAAATGGCTCACAATACCCAAACAGTCTAGGAAGAGAGTCATAAGGAGGTTTCTCTCACTAGCACTTAGCACTTAGCCCTAATGTTTAACAACTCTAACAATGTTCCTTGATCCTTAGAAGTCAAGGTTCAAGTCGCCGGTGTCAATTTTTCTCACATGAATTTCAATATGAATTTTTTCTGTACAAAATCACGCCTTTCCTACATTTTGTCCAAAAACAACCCCACAAAGTCTCAGCATGTGGTCTTTGTTTCATTAGCTGTCTGTTCTGGGATCTGTGTTGGCTAAACAGACCCTTTGTTACAGAGCACATGCTTTCTTTTGTAACACACTCACAAGTCAGCCCTCTGCAGATACCATGATACCACATGTTCCAACCAAACAAGACCTGTCCCTTACAATCTGCTATCTATCGTACCAAGTACACCAACCAAACAAGACCTGTCCCTTATAATCTGCGATCCATTGTACCAAGTACACCAACCAAACAAGACCTGTCTATGATTTGTAGACTATGCTCACTGTGAGTGGGATTCGTAAATAAAAAAACCTTTCAACATAAAAATCCATCAAGTCCCCAAGGACATAGAAAACATTAGTAAATAATGATTAACTTGTTGTAACTGTGAAATGATGATATTTAGGTATCACAGCAATAGCAACTACTACACAAAGACATTCAATATCAAAAACATACTTTCTTGTTATTACAGCATGACAGATTGGGATAGAAGCAGTGTGTCAATGACATTGTCTCTATCTAACTGTTCTTTCTGTTCCACACTAAATAAAGCCCAGCAATCTTCAGCGATAATGAGACACAGCTAACAGGACAGCCTGTTCACTTGTGTCAGATAATGTTAGTGTATGCCATTGATCAGTAGTGGAGGTCATTAAGTACTTGATGACAGAGACATCTTTTATCTATGCCCGTAAATACCATGTAACAAGAATACTATGTATTAGGATATAATTTCTTACCTTGAAAAAACTCTGCTGTATCCTCACACCCTACAAGACAAAGAATGAATATAGTAACTTTGTATATAAATACAATTGTGTGATTGCATATGCATATTCAAGTGTGTGTGTGTGTGTGTGCATGTGT
>JALVRO010000026.1 GCA_027031265.1 Bacteroidales bacterium
CGTCTGATGATCAGTATGTTGCGCATAACAAAAAAGCGGGCGCCTCAGTGAGGCGCCCGCTCCACAATGACAAAAATCATTGTTTTTTTACTTAACTTCATCTGGATAAAGAGGATATTTGTCCATCATTTCATTTACCTTATGGCGTACATCCTCAATTACTTCTTCTTTATCAATATATTTTATTACGGTGTCAATCCACTCTACAATCTGGCGAATACCATCCTCTTTCACACCACGTGTAGTAATAGCTGGCGTACCAAGACGGATACCGGAAGTTTTGAATGGAGAACGATGATCGCCTGGAACCATATTTTTATTTACGGTGATATCTGCACGCTCTAATGTTTTCTCTACCTCTTTACCTGTCAGGTCAGGGAAATTCTGGCGCAGATCAATGAGTATCAAGTGATTATCAGTACCACCTGAGACAACTTTGTAGCCTCGAGCCATGAATTCTTCGGCCATGATCTGTGCATTTTTTTTAACCTGCTCCATATATTGGCGGAAATCTTCTGTCAAAGCCTCTGCGAATGCGACTGCTTTAGCTGCTATAACATGCTCGAGAGGGCCGCCCTGCAGGCCAGGGAATACAGCTGAATTTATTACCTGTCCCATAGTCTTGACAACGCCCTTTGGAGTCTTTATGCCCATTGGATTTTCGAAATCTTTGCCAATCATAATGATTCCACCACGTGGGCCACGCAAAGTTTTGTGGGTTGTGGATGTAACAATATGTGCGTGTGGGAAAGGATTTTTTAGCAGCCCCTTGGCAATGAGGCCAGCAGGATGGGCTATATCAAACCATAGTATTGCATCGACTTTGTCAGCAATAGCACGCATACGTTCATAATCCCAGTCACGTGAATATGCAGATGCACCGCCCAGGATAAGTTTAGGTTTGTGCTCAAGGGCGAGGCGCTCCATTTCGTCATAGTCAATCCAGCCATCTTCTGTGACGTGGTAATGCACTACATTGTATAGCTGACCCGAATAATTAACAGGGGAACCGTGTGTCAAATGACCGCCATGTGACAGGTCCAGACCAAGGTATGTATCACCTGGCTTGAGTAGAGCCATCATTACTGCTGCATTAGCAGATGCACCTGAATGTGGCTGAACATTAGCATATTCTACACTGAAAAGTTCCTTTAGACGGTCTATAGCGAGCTGCTCAGTCATATCAACATAACGGCAGCCTCCATAATATCTTTTACCAGGATAGCCTTCTGCATACTTGTTTGTCATCACTGATCCCATTGCCTCCAGAACCTGACGACTGACAAAGTTCTCTGATGCAATAAGTTCAATACCCTTGCGCTGACGTTCGTATTCCTGTTGAATGATCTCAAAAACTTTCTGATCTCTTGTTATTGCCATTGTTTTATATGTTTTAGTTTTTAGGAACGAGCTTCCACACTTTCAGATAAGCAATTTGTATGTATGATTTAGGTGCAATAAAAAAGCCTATATACCTTCCCGGGAATGGTGTGTAATTCATTTTATAGATAAGCTTGTTATTAATATAAAAATAATAATAAGGGCCAATTTTTCTAACAGTAAGCCGGTTGAATTCCGAGCGATTTATCTGGACTTTTGTTGTACCAAGTATTTTTTCGTCAACTCCTGTGTTTTTAATCACCACATAATCACCTAGTTGTGAAAAACCGAGTAAAAACTTAACACCAAAAATCAAATCACCCCAGAACAGGCCATTAGTCTCCTCCACACTACCACTTATAAATTTAATCTTTGTGTCTATCTCAAAATTCTGTGATGGGTCAAAGTAGATAGCCTTTCCGTCATAATAAGGGAAATCAAAAGGATTAGAGTAAAACAAAAATCCATCCTGTATACGGTTCAAGTCCCCAGCCCCTTCGTGTAGCCAATCGAAACGGTTGTCGACGAAATTATCCACAAAAATCCTTTGTCTCTGGTAAAGAACAGAATCAACCTGGACAATAAGACTTTGTTTTACCTGTGAAAAAAGTGATATAGGCAATAAAGTAAAAAGAAAAAGTAAAATTCTACCCATTTGCAAGGTGTTTTTAACTCTTTATTATATTAAGACGGCGTAAGAGTTCATCCTTGTATGTCTTGGCTATGGTCAAAGTTTTTTTCTGACCACGGTAAAAGACAACCGCATAATTATCCTCAATAGCATCTATCTTATTAATATTCACTATAAACGAACGATGGATACGCATGAATCGATCCGGTGGCAAAATCTTTTCAATAGCCTTCATAGTAAAATGAATTGTGTGACGTCCACGCTCTGTGTAGATTGTGATATAATTCTCCAATGCTTCGACCCAGTATATTTCGTCATAAAAAATCTTTTTAAACACAGAAGCACTCTCTTTGATAAATACTGCATCTTCCTCAAGACGGGAAAATTTAAATTGACTTAATCTCTCCTTGACCCTCTCGATAGCTTTTACAAAACGGGTATAATCAAGAGGTTTAAGCAAATAATCATCCACTTCATAATCAAAGGCTTCGACAGCATATTTATCCTTGGCCGACACTATCACCACAGCTGGATAAGATTTCAGTGCAGAAAGAAACTCCAACCCGCTCATCCCAGGCATCTCAATATCTAGAAAAATCAAATCAACATCATTAATATCAATATTTTTTAGAGCTTCTTCAGCACTTGTATACGTGCCGGCAACCTCACAATCCTTAATTTTTTCAGCAAACTTCTTAATCTGAACATGAATAAGCTTATCGTCATCAATTACAATGCATTTCATTGGCTATATTATTTTATTTACCTCAAAATTACGATTTTTTTATTTTCTAAAAAATTATTTGCCTTAATAAAACCTTGATGTTTAATACTGAAAATTTGTTTATTTTGCAAAAAAGAGCAATTCTAAACCATAGGGACTATGGACAAAGAGAACAAAGATTTTCTGACAGACAAATATTATTATGACGAAGATAGTTTTCAGACAGTACAGTTTTTCCCAAAAGACAGGACTGAGAGACTTGCCCAATTATACAAACAAATTCTTTCGACTATAGGAGAAAATCCTAATCGTGAAGGACTTGTGGAGACACCCATGCGTGTAGCTAAAGCCATGCAGTTTCTCACACAAGGATACTTTATCGACGCAGAAAAAATCCTTGATAGTGCAAAATTTCACGAGGATTACGATGATATTGTTATTGTCAAAGACATTGAACTTTACTCTATGTGCGAGCATCACATGATTCCTTTTTTTGGCAAAGCACATGTGGCATATTACCCTAACGGCTTTGTAACTGGACTAAGTAAAATTCCCCGTGTGGTAGATGCCTTTGCCCGTAGATTACAGATTCAGGAGAGACTGACAAACCAGATTCATGATACAATCAGTAAAGTCCTCAACCCCAAAGGCGTGGCCATAGTAATAGAGGCTTATCATTTGTGTATGATGATGCGTGGAGTTCAGAAACAGAATTCTTATACAGTAACCATAGCTACCTCTGGCGTGTTTAAATCCCAGCCAGAGAAACTAACACAATTCCTTGACCTGATTGGAATAAAAAACTAAAACCATATCCCATGTTACTCTTTATTTTTCTGGTAATAGCCCTTGTTGTACTGATTATCTTCTTTGCCATTCTGACGGTTAAGAAAAAAAATCCAGAGTTCACACCTCCCCAGGTCAACACAGAACCAGATCTGAACAAACTAGACCATCTGGTAGGTAGCGTCAAAAAAAAGGCAGAGCAAGAACAAATACACCAACAGAGCGACCAAGAACAAGACGCTTCACAGCAACAAGAGGAAGAATCCATGCAAGAGCAAGAAGAACAAGAGAAGGAGACAGGCGAACAGACGCAGGAGAAAAAAGGACCTGGATCCCGTGGTAAACCACCACGAAAACCTCCTACGCTGAACCTCAGACAGGCAATGAAATCAAAACAATTTCTTGACAGAAAAGGTTAAAAAGACTAAATTCTATCAATCTTTTTGCAAATTATAAAGCCGTGACAATGAAAATTCTGGGCATTGACACAGGACCTGTATTCGTGTCCATTGTTCTGATTAATGGACATGGTTACATCATGCAGAGTTCAAATTCTTTTCATGAAGGTAAAATAACTAAAAAAACAACCTCTTATCTTAAAAATCTCGGTCTGAAAGACCTGGGGGCTAATATTACTACAACCAACTCTAATCCTGGCATAATATCCCAGACTATAACACATAAAAAAAGAAGCACTGGTAGAATTTGATGGCACAAATAAATTATTTTGCCATACTTGAAACTTACAAAAGACAAACCCAAAAAAGAAAAAACACTGGCATGAAAACATCAAAACCCATATTACTGGCACTACTAAGCCTTTTAATAATAATTTCAGCTAGCTGCACCAACAGACAACTATTACTACAAGCAGAGCGATTACAGATACTCAAATACATTGAGGAGTCGGGCCTTGATTTCGACACCTTGCCCAGTGGTGTCCTGTTGCATGTGGACACCAGTTACGACTCCATACCAATCACCCGCAACGATGAGGTTCTGCTAGTTTACACTGGCTACAACCTGGATGACAACAACAAAATCTTTGTTAAGAATGATTCCGTTTACATCTCTGTTAATGACCAGTTGTTGCTGGATGGATGGCGGGATATTATTCTTTCAGTTCCAAACAAAACTTATGGTATTGCTATTTTCCCTTTTTATACTGCATATAATAAAAAACGCATAGCAAGTGTAGCACCTTATTCCACATTGATTTTTGATTTTTATGTAGAAAAACACGAACAGCAGACACAGATAAAATGAGAGCCACATTTTTGTTAATCAGCTTATTACTAAGTATTTCACTCAGGGCACAGGATAGTTTATGGAATCTGGTCAAACCGCTGGATAACCTGACATTGGTCTCGACATTTGGAGAGTTGCGACCAAATCATTTCCACAGTGGTCTGGATTTCTCAGGTCATGGCCACACAGGGGATCCAGTCTATGCCATAGACGATGGTTATATCTCACGTATTAGTGTTAGTGCAGATGGATATGGCAATGCCCTCTACATTATTCATCCCAATGGGAAAAAAAGTGTATATGGTCATCTATTGCGCTTTGTCCCACAGATACAGCAATATGTTCGCCAGGAGCAAAACAAGCGGCAGACATTTGAGATTAAACTTTATCCTGAGCCAGGACTCTTTAAGGTCAAAAAAGGCCAGATTATAGGTTATCTCGGTAATACAGGACGTTCTTACGGACCACATCTGCATTTCGAAATACGTGATGCTTTTCTTGATTATCCGCTTAATCCTTTACTTTTCATCAATGGCTTGCATGACAATACACCACCCCGTATTCTCCGCTATGCTGTTTATCCAGCCACAGACACATCAGTAGTCCAGGGCAGGCACAGAAAAATTATTTTGCCAGCATCCCGTCCTACTACCATAAATACTTATGGTCCTGTTTATTTTGGAATCGAAACCTTTGATTTCACAAACAGCCATTATAGCCGTAAGGCTGTATACGATGTCCGTCTTTTCATTGACGACTCACTATGGCTGTGGTATAGGTTTGACAAATTCCTTTTTAGCCACACAAGGGATGTGAACACTTTAATGGATTATGCCTCGTATGTGAAAAATAAATTCAAGATTCAGCGATCGATTATCACACCAGGTAATCGGCTGTGTATATACAGACACAAAGCAAACAATGGAATTTACCAACCAACACCTGGAAGACATAAAATAATATACATAATATCAGATTTCTACGGCAATAAAACACGCTTTAATTTCTGGTTAAATGCATTAGAGGGCAGTCCGGTAAAACCCAAAGACAATCGTAATTACACATTGATTCCTTATGGCAAAAAATTCAGGCTGGACACAACAGGTCTTACGCTTATTATTCCAGACAGTGCCTTGTATGATTCTGTGCACTTTCATTTCCACATTGCCACAGCTCCTTTTCAAGCTCTTTCTCCGTTATACAAAATCCAGGATTATGGCACTCCTCTACGCTGGCCTATAGAACTGCGTTTCAAGCTTATATCAGGGACTGATACCTCACACTTGGTCGCTGTGTATATAGATTACAAAGGCAAAACACAGGCTCTACCTATACACATCACAGGAAAACAGGCTATTACCTTTAGCAAACAATTTGGGCAGTTTTACTTGATTCGAGACACTATCAGTCCGGACATTCAGCTCATTAGCCCATGGCAGGTAGCAATGGGACAAAAAATAGTATTCAAAATCTCAGACAATCTGGGAGAAATAACAGATTACAAAGTTTTCGTTAACAGGCAATGGACTCTGTTTGCTTATGATGCCAGAACTTCTACTTTATCTGCCCAGGTAAGTTCACGCCACTTCATCAAAGGCAAGAACCATGTTAGAATTTATGTTACAGATATGGTAGGAAACACCAGAAAACGGGATTTTCTGATTACTGTTTTTTAAATAAAATTTTCTGCAAAATAAACCCGTAACAATATTTCTTAACTTAAAATATGCAGACCCCATAAACACGAAATAAAACAATACTAATATTCATATTCACTGACTATCTCAAACATTACAAGACTATACATCATGCTATGAGATTGATTTTTTACAATGCTATAGGTCATATCTTTGTACATGCGCCATCACTTAAACACTTGTTCAATAAAACAAAATTTAATCCACTATAACATTTTTCACAAAAAAACTAAAGCGCAACTTTGGCTAAAAAAGCCTAAAAAATGAAACGACTAATCTTCATCACTCTTACATTTCTCATCTCCACACTCTTGTCTGGACAGACAGCCCGTATTATCATAACTAACTGGAAAACAAATAACCCCATACCAGGGGCCACAGTAAAAGACCTGACTCACAGGGTATCATACACAACAAACGACCTGGGTTTCTGCGAAATAGATTTTCATCACAAGGATCACATAAGATTACAGGTTAGCGCTAAAAGTTACTTCTCAAAACGTTTCCAAGTCAAGCACAAAAATACTATTGTTATAACATTGATACCTACCAATATCAACGTATCTCCCATCACCATCGCCTCAGACCTGGCACGTGACTTAGGGTCAACGTCTTTTTCGCTGTCCAATGCAGACATTGCTTCCTTGACAAAACCTGCTTTTAGCCTCGATGATATTCTCAGCCTCGCCTCAGCACTAACAATCATACGGCCTCAAGGTATTTATAGCCACTCACCTATCATTACTATCAACGGAATGTCCGACGTTCCCTCACGTACATTGATCATGTTTGATGGAATTAGACTGAACAAAGCAGATGATGGCAATGTTAACTGGAACATGTTTGCACCTGGAATTTTTTCCCGGGTAAATGTTGGCCTTTCGTCCCAGAGCACAACCTGGGG
>JALVRO010000027.1 GCA_027031265.1 Bacteroidales bacterium
TGGTACTGAAACCGTTAATTTCTCACACCCGGTCAAGTGGGATGATGTACAATGTCCCAATGATCCTCCTTTGGTACATTATTGTCAGAGTACTTCTTATCAAATGCATTGTCCAAATCCGTGTCCTAAAGGAGGTGCTACACCTATAAAATTTGCTATGGAAAGGTCTAATCTCGGTTTGGAGGATTTGGATGATAACGGTATTCCTGATGGTACGGGCACGGCACAGCCACAGGATGTCAATTTGCATCGTGGTGTTAATGGCGATACGGTCGTAGGTAAATGGGAAATAAAAGTTTATCCGAATACCGTTGGTCCAAATGCAGGAGTTCCGTTTAATCATACCTATATTGAGTTTGATACGAAAGAAGTATCTGAAACTTGTGATGCTCAAACTCCAAGGACTTCATGGTTTACCGCTTTACCCGATGCAGAAGTTAAAATATTTCCTGCCGGTGGAGGAGCTATGATTAGTTGTACGGTTACTCCAACGGTAACCAATGGTATTGCAAAATATGATCTTACTGGTTGTAAACCTACATTTGAAGGTGGAGATTCGATATATGTGGAAGCTAAATATCTGGTGAATGCATATTATGTGAAATCAGGTTATTACCATTATGTAGCGAGCAATGAAGTTTATAGTAGCTACATTGCGGATCCCGTTGGTGATAATCCAAGTGATGAAAACAAATATACCTGCGACCATTTCGATGATTTTTTCAATATTTTCAACATTTACAATTCGCCATACATGCCAAGTCCGCAAAAAATTGATGGATGCGGCAATTCATTTAGGCTTGCTGCTAGAACTTATGTCAACACCCAGGCAGGCAGAGTCTGGTTCCCCAATGAGTATAGAAATTTTGCTATTTATGATGAGGTAGTTGTCAATTGGCCCGCCGAACTAAAATACAGGTCCGGTTCTGCAAAATTTTCCGGATATGCTATTGACGATGCAGATGTTAGTCAGGTTGGCAATGAATTGATTTTTTCTAATCTTAAGAAATTTTATACTACTTATGGCGGCCCGATTACACCTCCTGATGAGATTCACGATCGTGTTATTACATTTAGTGTAGATCCAACTTGTGATGCTATTCCCGGAAAAATATATAATGGTTATTTTTATTACAAACTTATAGGTAATGGAATCAATACCCCTGCTTCCGGTTGGGAATCAATTCGCGGGTGTAATAATAAAGCTTCCGGTACAGCCAGTATGCCTTATGATGCTCCTTTGCCAGGGTTATCCGGTGGAGGAGAGGTGCAGTTTACTAAAAAACAGGTATGTTGGGATGTTATACTCAATAACGGTTCCAATAGTCAGGATGCTGATAATTCTTGGTTTTACCTCGAAGATATTAGCGGACAGTTAAACAATTTTACCGTACAACAGGGAGGTAATCCTATTCCTGTGGATGCAAATGGTTTTTATGAGTTGGGTGATAATCCCGCAGGAGCCTCCACTACATATACAATATGTGCGGATGCTATAGGCTGTGATACATCTAAACTCTTGGTCAAATCCGGCTATGGTTGTTCGGGCTATCCTACATCTATTGATGACTATGATTGTCCTATGGAGACGACTTTGACCGGCATACCCTTGAAATCCGAAGTGCAACTTGAAGTTTTGGAAGAGCCGCCCGTCCCTATGTCATTGTGTGAAGTTCATGATGTAAAAGTAAAGATTAGCAGTGCTCAAGCTGCTTATTTGGACAATCCTATAGTTGATATTTTTGTACCACCGGGAGCAAGTATAAATGGAGATATAAATGTCGAATACCCCGAAGGATCCGGCAATATAGAAGTGATAACACCTGTTGTTACAGGTACGGTATATAGAATCAATCTTGAAAATCATAGCCAAGTATCCCAATATGGATTGAAAGGAACTATTGATGCATTAAGTCCTGAAGAGCGGGCTGCAACGATATCTTATAGTTTTATTACGGATTGTGATTTTGTATCGGGATCGAATTTTGCGTTTCAGGCATTCGGAGATAGACCTTGTGGAGACCCTGCTATAGGAAATGGGATTAGAGCAAAGACTGCCGATTTGAATGTGACAGGAGCTGACCAGCCTTATGTTACAGATATTAAATTTGATGATAAAGCTACTGTTGACGGTTGTTATGCCAATACATTGAGTTTTGAATTGACTTTTATTGCTTTAAATAGTGATCATACAAATCCGAATGATACGGTATTAGTAGTTCTTGATAATGGATTAAGTTATGTAAACGGTAGTTATAGCTGTACTTCTCCAAGCAGCTGTTTGTCTTTTTCAGATATTTATACAGATGTTAATGGTAAAACTGTTATTGCTTTAACTTTACCCTCGACTCCCATAGATTTAAGCGGGGGACCTCAATCTACAAGT
>JALVRO010000028.1 GCA_027031265.1 Bacteroidales bacterium
GTTTAAATGCTCAAAAATTTAAGTTAAAAGAAGATTTAAAAGAAAGTGTTAATAACGCTGAAGATTTAGAATTTGAATTAAAAAAAATAAATGCAAAAATGAAAGCAATGCAAAAACTTGCTTCTTTTAGTAAAAAAGCTACAAAGCTTGGAACTTTTGCTATTGCTACAGGTGAAATTACGAAAGATTGGGCTAAAACTCCGATTGAAAGTTTTGCCGAACTTGAAGATGCACAGACACAGCTTAAAATCACTCTAATGAATTCAAGAGGAGAAGTTGGAAAATGGTTTAATTTAATAGATAAACAGGCAAAAGAACTTGGAAACAGACTTCCTGGAACAACTGCAGACTTTTATAAGATTGCAATAAAACTAAAATCACTAGGAATTAATGCAAAATCTATTACTGGCGGTGTTTTAAAGTCTGCGGCATATTTGGCGGTAGTGCTTAAAGGTATGGGTGTAAGTTATGAAGAAGCTGCAGAAGCGACTGCAAAATTCAGAGAAGCTATGGGAATTACAGATAAAAACCTGCTTAAATTTATTGACTTAATTCAAAGGACCGCTTATACTGGAGTTAAGCTTCAAGAACTTCAATATGCTTTTTCTAAAGTCGGTGCTACACTTAAAGGTATTGGAATAAGCGGATATGAAGCCGCAAAAGGAATTACACCTTTAATCGGTATGTTGATTAAAGCCGGATTTAGCGGGGAAAGTGTTGGGACAAATTTAGGGAATATAATTACTGCTGCAATGAAGTTTAAAGGTTCAAAAGGGCAGCAATTAGCATTACAAGCTGGTGTTGATTTAAAATTTACTGATGAAAACGGTAAGTTTTTAGGCACAGAAAATATGATGAAGCAGCTTGAAAAG
Source organism: Bacteroidales bacterium (assembly GCA_027031265.1). Taxonomy (GTDB): domain Bacteria; phylum Bacteroidota; class Bacteroidia; order Bacteroidales; family S143-33; genus S143-33. The sequence goes on from JALVRO010000028.1 coordinate 873, forward strand.
TTGAAAGCTATAAAAAATGATGCTCTAAGACTTAAAATAGTTCAAAGTATTTTTGGGACAGGTGAAGCGGCTAATATGGTAAATGTTCTTATTCAAAAAGGGATAAAAGGTTATAAAGACTATTTGAAGCAATTAGAAAAACAAGCAGATATAAATAAAAAAGTAGAAGCATCTTTAAAAACTTTAAGTGCTATGTGGGAGGCATTTTCAGGGACTTTAACAAATATCTTTGCAATTGTAGGGCAACAAGTTGCTCCAACTCTTAAATGGCTTACTGAAAAATTAAATGGATTAGCCGATGGATTGACTAAATTTTCAGAAAAACATCCTTTGCTTACAAAGATAATTTCTTTTGCAATTGTAGGGTTTTCTGCTGCAGCAGTGACAATAGGGGCATTTTCACTTTCTTTAAGTATAGCGGCAAGAGGTATAAGTTTACTTGTTTCTCCTCTAGTAAATGTAATAAGTTTGGTATCAAAATTAGGAGCAATGCTTAATTTTGCGACAATTAAAACTTATGCTTTAGCAACAGCACAAAAAATTGCGGCTATAGGAAGTAAATTATTAGCAGCAGGGACATGGTTGGTCAATATTGCAATGAATGCTAATCCGATTGGACTTGTAATAACCGCAATTGGAGCATTAGTTGCAGGGGTAGTTTGGGCTTACCATAAATTTGCCTGGTTTAGAGACGGTGTAAATGCTGTTTGGGGCTTCATAAAAAAGGTTTTTGCATATTCCCCATTAGGAATTATTATAAACAATTGGACCGCTATTAAGAATTATTTCTCAAGTTTTTGGAATTGGCTTAAAGATAAATTTAATACAGGTGTTAATTTTGTAAGTAATATTTTTTCTAAACCTGTGCAGACTATAAGCAATATATGGGGCGGTTTAGCTAATTGGTTTAATAGTTTTTGGGGAAGTGTTAAAAGTGGATTTAAAAGCGGGGTTAAGCATATTACAAATATCTTTTTACATCCTATTAACACAATACAAGCTATGTGGAACAAATTAATTAACTGGATTATGGACAAAATTAAATGGATCAGCAATACGATTGGTAAAATTAAGCACTTTTTTAGCTCTATTTTTGGCGGAAATGATAAAGAAAAAAAATTAACACTTAAACCAATAACTCAAAAAGTTAAGCCGATTGTAACGGCTACAGCGGTTAGTACAACGCTTGCAACAGCACAGCCTATCAAACCTGTTTCCGTTCCTGTAAATACCCAAGTGCAAAGTGCAAAAAAAGTATCTACCGGACCTGATACAATAGTCTATAACTTTAATTTCGGAGATATAAAATTAGAAACAAAAGACGGCAAAATTGCAAATCCTGAGGAGTTAAAAGAGGAACTGAAAAAAATAATTGAAGAAATAAATTTTGAAAAACATCAAAGGAGCTTAAGCGATGTTGTGTGATTTAGGGGGATTTTTATTTGAAATAGGAAAAACAGAATTTGAAAAGTTAAGTAGGAGCTTAAAATTTAACTACGCAAAAAGAG
>JALVRO010000029.1 GCA_027031265.1 Bacteroidales bacterium
CGCCGGTTTTTTACCAGTACCAGCACATAGGGCTGCAGCTATTGAAGAATATCTTTAATTTCGAAATACAGTACAGGTTTAGCCGTGGCAAGGTGCTGAAAATCGAGAAACCAGAGGAGCAGGTGCAGCGCACAAAGCTCAAGTCAATACTTTAGCTTTCTCATAAATCCTTAATCCAGGGCTGCCCTTTGGGCAGCCTTTTTTGCTGTGAAAATAAGCTAAATTTTACTGTTTTCTATTGGAAAAGTTTATATTTGTTAGTTAGTTTACCAAGGACGTGTGTTCTTGTGCTAAAGTATTGAATTTAAAAATATTACACAATATGGGCGTTTTAGACAAAGTACTAAAGGCGGTCTTTGGTGATAAACATCAAAAGGATATACAAAAATTACTGCCAATCGTTGCACAAATTAACGAAGAATTCGAAAAGCTCAAGGATCTGTCCAATGACGAGCTTAGACAGAAAACATGGGAGCTTCGTCAGCTTATCCAGGATAGAATCAAAGACTCAGAAGAGCAAATCCAGCAAATGAAACACAAGGCAGAGGATGACAATACTCCTCTGGAGGAGAAAGAGCGTCTTTACAAGGAAACAGAGAAACTGGAGAAGAAAGTTGATAAAATCATCGAAGACACACTTAATGAGATCTTGCCAGTGGCTTTTGCCCTGGTCAAGGAAACAGCACGCCGCTTCAAGGAAAATGATGAACTTGTTGTTACGGCTACAGACTTTGACCGGCAGCTGGCAGCAGAAAAAGATTATGTTAGAATAGAGGGTGATAAGGCTATTTACAAAAACCAGTGGATAGCTGGTGGTCATGAGGTCAAATGGGATATGGTGCACTTTGATGTGCAGCTGATGGGCGGAGTTGTGCTGCACCAGGGTAAAATAGCCGAGATGGCTACTGGTGAAGGTAAGACACTTGTGGCCACACTTCCGCTCTTCCTTAATGCTTTGCCAGGTCGAGGCGTCCACCTGGTTACTGTCAATGATTATCTGGCAAAGCGCGACCAGGAATGGATGGGACCTCTTTATGAGTTCCATGGCCTGAGTGTGGATTGTATTGATAAACATGAGCCGCATAGCGAAGGCCGCCGTACGGCTTATCAGGCAGATATTACTTATGGTACCAACAATGAGTTTGGTTTTGACTATTTGCGTGATAATATGGTCATTGACCCTGAGGAGATGGTGCAGCGTGGTCACAATTACGCCATTATTGACGAGGTGGACTCTGTGTTGATTGACGAGGCCCGTACACCACTTATTATCTCTGGTCCTGTGGGTAAGAGCCGCGACCAGGAACTGTACCGGGAGCTCAAGCCCAAAGTAGTTAAACTCTATGAGGCCCAGAAACGCCTCGTTACACAAATACTTGCTAAGGCCAAGCAGCTATATAAGGAGGAAAAATTTGATGAAGCAGGGCTGTTGCTTTTGCGTGCATACAAGGGCCTGCCAAAGAATCGTGCTTTGATTAAGTTCTTGAGCGAGAAAGGCGTTAAGGCTTTGCTGCAAAAGACAGAGAATTTTTACCTTCAGGAGAATGCTCGCCGTATGCCTGAGGTCACAGAGGAGCTTTACTTTGTTATTGATGAGAAGCTAAACAGTGTGGAGCTCACAGACAAAGGTATTGAGCTGATTACCGAAGCATCCGAAGATCCTCATTTGTTCGTATTACCTGATCTGGGCAGTGAGATAGCAAAGATTGAAAATGACCCTGAGCTTAGCCAGAAGAAAAAGCAAGAGCTCAAGGAAAAATTAATGACCGAATTTGCTGAGAAATCAGAAAAGCTGCATGTTATACACAATCTGCTCAAGGCTTATGCTATGTTTGAGCGTGACGTGGATTATGTGGTAATGGATGGCCAGGTAAAAATTGTGGATGAGCACACTGGTCGAATACTCGAAGGACGTCGTTATTCAGAAGGTCTGCATCAGGCTATTGAGGCTAAAGAAAACGTCAAGATAGAGGCAACCACACAGACTTATGCTACTGTTACCCTGCAGAATTATTTCCGTATGTACAAGAAACTGGCCGGTATGACTGGTACAGCTGAGACAGAGGCACAGGAATTCTGGGATATATACAAGCTCGAGGTTGTGGTCATCCCGACTAATAAGCCTGTAATCCGCGAGGACAAAGATGATCTTATTTTCCGTACCAAACGGGAGAAATACAAGGCTATTATCGAGGAGGTTGAGCGCCTGGTTAAGCAAGATAGGGCTGTCCTTGTCGGTACAACTTCTGTGGAGGTCAGCGAACAACTCAGCCGTATGCTCAAGCGACGTGGCATTAAGCACCAGGTTTTGAATGCAAAGCATCATGCCCGCGAGGCTGAGATTATTGCCAAGGCTGGACAGCCAGGGGCTGTGAC
>JALVRO010000030.1 GCA_027031265.1 Bacteroidales bacterium
CCCAAAGGCACACGTATAAGAGCAGAACGGTTGGTCTCACCCCAGCATATACGGGTAGGTGCTTCCTGGTTAGGCACGAGTCTGAGGTATGAAATAGGAATAGTATTACCAAAAGCTGTCAGGCTCTTGGCTTTGGACAAAAGTCCTGCTATTGACTTGAGAGCAATATCGCTTAAATCACCGTTTTGGTTTACCATTAAGTTTTCGTCATTCTGGTCAGTAATCATGTAATGAATGTGCAATCCACTACCTGCTTTGCCCTGTGAAATTTTTGGAGCGAAGCTAATTGTCACGCCATATTGATAAGCCAGATTACGCAATATCCATTTTGCCAGTAATAATTGGTCAGCTGTATCTTCGATATCAACCGGGTTAAACTCTATCTCATGCTGTTCATAATAATGCTCATCAGTTGTGAAATTGCCAACTTCTGAGTGTGCGTATTTTATTTTTCCTCCACACTGGGCAATCAGGCGCATAGCTTCTACCCTGAGCTGCTCGAACTTTGCATAAGGCTTACTGGCATGGTACCCCTTCTGGTCAGTATTTGGAAAATCTTGATTCACATCAGCTGGGGCAATAACATAATATTCAAGCTCTCCCAGAGCCTTAACTTTATACCCGGTAGCTTTTTTAAATCTTTCGTGTGCTTTGCGGAGTATGTTTTCTGGAGCACTCTCCAGGGGCTTGCCTTCTTTTGTATAATACGAACACAACAAATCAAGGGTAGGTACTTCGGAAAAAGGATTAACAAAAGCCGTACGAAAACGGGGTATAACGTACAAATCACTTGTCCCTGCTTCTATGAAAGTGAAAAGACTTGAGCCATCTACACGCTCACCTGTAGCAAAAATGCTTTCCAGATAATAACGTGATGTTATAACAAAATTTAATGTCTTTAGCTTACCATCCTCGCCAACATAATGAAAATTAACCTGTTCAATATCATTCTCCTCAATAAAACGGATAATATCATAGCGCGTAAACTCGCTACTAGGCTTGCGCAGATACTTGACTATCGGGTTGGGATTCATCAAAACTTCATATTCGCGCATATCAATATTTTTTCTTTCAAAGATATTTAACTTAAACAGAAAAAAGCATGAACCTTCATAGAATTTTTATTTTTTTATTAAATTACAAGCTAAAAAACTCATAAATAAAAATGACCAAGATAAACGATAGGTTTTATCCGATTCCATTACCTAAACTTCTGAAAATTATATTATCAGGACTTGAGCACGGACAGGTATTAGGTTTACCACAAGAGCTATTTTTCCATCCTCAAAAAGATGATTTCTTCCGCACAGAGTTTCTTGGACATCCTATGGATTCTCCTCTTGGAGTAGCGGCTGGCCCGCATACACAGCTATCACAAAATATAATCGTTGCCTGGCTGGCAGGAGCACGTTTTATCGAGCTAAAAACAATACAGACTCTTGATGAGCTGGACATACCCAAACCTTGCATAGACATGCAAGATGAAGGATACAACTGCGAATGGTCACAGGAACTACGTGTACATCAAGCCTTTGAGCAATATCTGGATGCATGGATAATAATTCACATACTACAAAAAGAGCTTGGATTGGAGCGCCTAGGTACTATCTTTAACATGAGCGTTGGCTACGACATGAAAGGTATTATGCAAGACAATGTTCAATGGTTTCTGGACAAAATGCAAGATGCTTCTGCCGAACTCAAAGAAAAGATTGACCTTATTAGACCCATTTATCCTCAGATAGATGAAATCTACATACCTTCGAGAATTAATGATAATATCACGCTTTCGACAATGCACGGCTGTCCGCCTGACGAGGTGGAGCAAATAGCTTCCTACCTGATTAAAGAACGCAAGCTCCACACAATTATCAAATTAAATCCCACACTCCTCGGTCATAAAGAAATTAATGTCATTTTGAAAAATAGCGGTTTCCGCACCCAGGTGCCTGATATTGCCTTTGAGCATGATCTAAAATTCGACCAGGCAGCTGGAATCGTAAAACGTATGCTTGAATTGGCCAGTGAGCACAATGTTTTTTTTGGCATAAAACTAACTAACACCCTTGAGTCCCTGAACAACAAGAATGTGTTTGACGTAGATGAGATGTACATGAGTGGGCGCGCACTGCATCCAATATCTATAAATCTGGCGCGCAAATTTCAGAATCATTTTAACGGTAAGCTAAAAATTTCTTTCTCTGGCGGTGTGGATGCTTTTAACGTGGCCAGTGTACTAAAATGTGGCCTCTCTCCAGTAACAATGAGTAGCGATTTGCTCAAACCCGGTGGTTACGGACGGCTGGCCCAGTATTACCAGCAGCTTAGAAGCGAACAGAAAACTCACAACATACGCACAATCGATGATCTGATTAACAGCACATTAAATGCTACACACAAAGACACACAGCAAAATGCCCTGGTAAACCTGAATAATTATGCAGACCTGGTACTTCTCTCGCCTTATTACCAGAAACAACACCTTCATGAACCATCAATAAAGACAGGCAAAAAGCTGGATAATTTCGATTGTATTTTTGCGCCCTGCCAGTATACATGTCCAACGAACCAGGATGTACCAGAATACATGTACTACACTGCCACAGAGCAATTTGACAAAGCCTTCCAGGTAATTCTCGAGGACAATCCATTTCCGGGTGTGCTAGGCTATAGCTGTGACCACACCTGTCAGAGCAAATGTACACAGATTAATTACACCGAGAGCTTGCAAATACGAGAGATTAAACGCTTTGTTGCTGAATATAACTTTGACAGGCCTTTTGAGCTGAATGTACGCACGGTGGACAACACAGGCAAAGTAGCTATAATTGGAGGCGGTTCTGCTGGCCTTTCTGCTGCTTTTTACCTGAGATTATATGGTTACCAGGTTTGTATGTTTGAAGCATCCTCTAACCTTGGTGGTATGCTGTCCAAAGCTTTACCCCTGTTCCGCCTGCCAGAACATGTGGTACGGCAGGACATACAGCGCATTATTGACCTGGGCATAAAAGTTCATTACAATAGCCGCATCACTCCAGAATTATTATCACAGCTCGAAAAAGATTACGATGACATTATAATAGCCATTGGCGCACAAATTAATCCTACCCTGCGTGTACAGGGATACCAGGCACAAGGAGTACTTAATGCGCTGGAATTCCTGATGCAAGCCCGCTCTGGTAAAAAAATCAACCTTGGACCACGTGTGGGGGTAATTGGCGGAGGCAACACAGCAATGGATGTGGCACGCGTGGCTCGACGCATGGTAGGACCTAAAGGTAAGGTATATATACTCTATCGCCGTACCAGGGAATACATGCCTGCACAGGAAAAAGAAATTTTTGACGCATTAGAAGAAGGAATAAAACTGATTGAGCTTGTCGAGCCAGTACGCTATATAATAGAAAATGGCAAAATCACAGGCATTGAACTACAGAAAATGAGACTCGTGCCAGATCCTCAGAGCCCACGTCCCAAACCAGTAGGCACAGGAGAAAAAATCATCCTGGATCTAGACACAATCATTCCAGCTATTGGCCAGGAAGTAGAAAAAGGACTTGTTGAGATAGCCCGCAGAAAAGGCTATCATATAATCGGAGATGCTGACAATGGTGGATTATCCATTGTCAAGGCTGTAGCAGACGGTAAACTAGCAGCCTATGATATTATTCGCAAGAAAAATCCTAACTTTCACCCATGGGAGCAGCCAAAAGAGATTGAAGTCGACTACAAAACACTCAAACTCAAACGCTACAAACGCCTGCCTGCCGAGATAGCAGAAGTTTTACCAGCTGATAATAGATTTGATTTCAGCTTAATAGTCCAGTCCCTTGACGTAGATGAAGCTGTGCAAGAAGCCAGCCGTTGTTTACTGTGTGACCAGCTCTGTGATATATGTACCACAGTATGTCCAAACATGGCCAACCAGCATTACCATGTAGAGCCGAGAATCTTTAACATACAAAAAATAAAGGCCATTGCCGGACAGGTTAAATTAATACAGGAAGACACACCTGTAGTCATTAACCAACAATATCAAACATTGAACATTGCAGACTGGTGCAACGAATGTGGCAATTGTACCACATTTTGCCCCACATCAGGAAGCCCTTATGCAGACAAACCCAGGCTGCATCTATCATGGCAAAGCTATACACAATCTCCTTATGGTTATTTTGTCCAGCTTAAACCACTCACAGTGGTTTACTACAAAGACACAGAGCATGAGTACAAGCTGCTTTTTCAAGAAGACGGCTTTGTCTTCGAAGCTGGTAAAAACAAATTCCTTCTTGACAAAAATTTACGTCTAAAGGACATTATTGCCTTAGACAAACGTTCTGAAGCAGAGATTTCATTTCGTCCAGCAGCACACATGATCGTGGTGCTGGATGCTTACAGGCAAATTATCACTGGCACAAACCTGGCATAATTTCGTATTATATACGAAAAAAGGCGCCCTGCGGGCGCCTTTTTTTATTGGAAATTAATACTGGTCAACTCTTTTTGTCCAGGATATACTTCATCAACTCCTCACTCATACCCATAGATGAGAAACCTCCATCATGAAATAGATTCTGCATTGTAACTTTGCGTGTAAGGTCTGAGAACAAAGCAACAATATAATCAGCCAGATCATTACTATCAGCATTACCCAGTGGTGACATTTTATCTGCATATTCAAAGAAAAGGTCAAAGCCCTCTACTCCCTGACCAGCAGTAGTAGGTGTTGGTGACTGGGAAACAGTATTTACACGTACTTTTCTGTGCTTGCCATAGTAATAGCCCCAGCTACGAGTGATAGACTCGAGCAAAGCCTTGGCATCAGCCATGTCGCCATATTTATCAAATATTCTCTGGGCAGCAATGTAGGTTATTGCCACGGCAGAACCACCTTCGTTAATTGCATCCAGCTTATAAGCCACCTGCAACATTTTGTGGAATGATATTGCAGAGATGTCTAACGTCTTCATGTAGAAATTATAATCGACATCTGTGTATGGACGGTTTTTTCTGATATTCATAGACATCCCAATAGAGTGCAGAACAAAATCAATTTTTCCACCCAAAACCTCCATTGATTTGGTAAATACATTTTCCAGCTCTTCGAGGCTGGTAGCATCTGCTGCAATGACCTCAGCATCGAGTTTTTCTCCCAATTCTTTGATCTTGCCAAAACGGATGGCCATAGCTGTATTAGAGAGTGTAATCTTTGCGCCTTCTTCGACGACGCGCTCTGCAATACGCCAAGCCATTGACTTCTCATCCAGAGCGCCGAAAATAATACCTCTTTTGCCTTTTAGTAAATTGTACATGACCTTTGATTTTTATTTTTTAAAGCCCGTCGACAAATAAAATAAATTTTTTAAAACAGAAAAAATTTTAGGATTTCAACCATTCAAAAGCATCGTTTTCCTCGAGAAAAATATCATAAACAAACTTAGGTTTAATAGTATCTAGCAAGAAGTGTATAGCCATGTGAGCTTCAAGATTCTTTTTTGGTAAAACATAGGCTTCCTTTTCAAATTCAGGCATATTCTCCAGAATTGATAATACTTCTCCAGGCTTTTCATGGGCTTCTATGCTAACTACAAACTCGAAATCAGATAGATTATTAAAAAAACGCCTGGGCTTCAACTCTTTGAGAAGTGATGGAATTTGGGAAACTGTTTGATTAAATTCATCAAGGGTCATCTGTGCTGTTGTGTTCTTCCAATCAAGCTCTAGCAAAGAATATTCAGAAAAAAATTTAACTACTAAAAACTTATTATCGAGCAGAATATTATAGCTGACTGTCTTGACCATTAATTAAATTTTAGATATTAAGTCTATAATTTAATAAGATTTCTGTTTTTTGTACCCAGACGTAAAAAACTTAGAACCAAACAGCTAAAAATCAATAATTTACCTCTTTATGAACATTAGGATCTTTTTTGTAATTAAATTTGTAATGTGGATTTTTTAGTCTTTCTGGTACACGCATACCTTTTATTAATAATGTCTGCTGCCCCTGCTTGACTATTCTGAATTCCACACGGCGGTTATAGCGTTGTCCCTCATGGTTCCAGCTACCATCTGGATTTCTGTTAATTGTAATAGGATTTTCCTCGCCAAAGCTTGTGACAATCAACTGTTTCGGATCAACCCCATGTCTGACGAGATAATCTCTCACTGCACGGGCTCTCTTCAGTCCCAGGTAATAATTATAACTGGCACGTCCACTTGCATCTGCATAGCCTATAATTTCTACCACAGCCTCTGGATTGTCTTTGAGATAATCAGCTAGCTTATTAAGTGTCCTATTTTCTGGTATCTGTCCCACAGCATTATAAGGGAAAAGTATATTCTCTACCTCTATGAATTCGTCATAAACATTACCAAACTGGTCAACAATCACCGAGTCTTTCTTAAATTGCTCATTCTCCCATGTGATCTGTGGACATGGGGTATTACCATCTACACGAATTGGTTTAAACATCATATAATCTGGAGCATCCTTGGGTACAAAGAACTGCTTATCAAAAATTATTTCTCCATTTGACTCCACAATTATATGGTATAGATGGCCTTTATGCGCCACCATGATAAACCTGTTATTCTTTGGTGTGGCAATATAATAATCTCCTGTAGCAATATCCTTGTATGTAATATCAACTGGGGGAATCTCGCCTGAGCATGAAACCAGCTTTGCAGTATAAATCGTAATAGGTGAACGCGCTGCCTCTCGTATTTTCATGACATAAATATCACCACGTCCATAGCCCTTACGCTTACGCGATGCAAAATATGCCCGTTTATTATCCGGAGTAGGAAAATAATAAACATCATCTTCTATCGAATTTATTGGATATCCAAGATTTTCAGGCACTGTCCATGTACCAAAATCAGTAAGTGTGGACTTGAAAATATCATATCCGCCCATTGTGTTATGGCCTTTTGAGCTAAAGAACAGGGTCTTGCCGTCGTAAAAAATAAATGGTCCTTCCTCATTCTTGTCTGTATTAATAGTAGGTCCTAGATTTTTTGCTGGTCCCCATGTGCCATCTGGCTGCAAGTGGGATATATATATATCCAATCCGCCATAGCCACCTGGTCTGTCACTTGTAAAGAACAGTGTCTTACCATCTACTGACAGCGATGCATGTGTTTCTCGATATGGTGTGTTGATGTTAGGGCCCAGCTTTCGTGGAACTGTCCACTTACCATTCTTATATTTCGACATATAGATAGAGCCATTATCCTCGTCTCTATAAATAAAAAGTGTCGTACCATCGTGAGAAATACTGATAGTAGCCTCATGACCAGGTGTGTTTATCTCATTAAGTGGTTCTACTCTGCTCCAATTACCTGCACTATCACGGTATGCTACATAAATATTCTCGTCATATTCTCCGTCGTAGAGTAACTTGCTTTTGGTGTTTAGCTTACGTCTCGAAGTAAAATAAAGCTCTGATTCATCTGCTGTTACAACTGGGCTGTGCTCAGTATATGGAGAATTTACAGGCTGTCCTAAATTCTCTACCTCAATGTCCAGTGGCCTTTGCATAAGTTCATACCCCGTTTCTGCCTTTGTAAGCTCGTCTGCTATTATCTCTCTAAATTTTCTGTTTCTTACCTCTGCCCTGAGCTGGGACAATAAGACTATTGCTGTATCAAATTCATAATTAACACGGTACGCCCTGGCTAAATAAAATTTAACTTCCTGGGGTGCTATATCTGATTTCTTTTTCCCTAGTGTGCTCAGCAACTCAAGGGCCTTTTTTAACTCACTGATAGCACTGTCCCTCTTCCCTTCGGTATTGAGATAACAGAAACCCAGTTTAAAGTGCAACTCTGGACTCTTGGGATCTATACGAGTGAAATTCTTATAAAAAACTATAGCTTGTTCAAAATTCTCATTATTAATCAAATCTTCAGCAATCTGCAATGAATCACGACTTTGCGAAAACACTGATGACACAAATCCAATTGTAAGTAATATACTAATGATTATTTTTTTCATCTCTTTAATGTTTTAAAAATACTGGGCCTGATTTTTATAAACACACTTTTTTTTTATATTTGGTACGTCTGATTTATGCAAAATTCATTCAATTTTTTAAAAAATCAAAAAATAATTAACTATGAACAACTATTTAATCAACCTAAAGAACATCAAAAATGAGCCAGTAAAAAGCTATGCTCCTGGCTCTCCAGAGCGTCTGGAGCTCATGCAAATGGTCGAAAAAATGCACAATGAACAGATCGAAATACCCCTGATAATCGGGGGCAAAGAGATCTATACAGGCAACACTGGCAAGGTTGTAGAACCACACAATCATCAGCATGTACTTGCTACATACCACAAGGCCGGACAGAAAGAAATTGAAATGGCAATCGAAGCAGCTCGCCAGGCCCACAAATATTGGGCTTCCCTGCCCTGGGAGCACCGTGCTTCTGTTTTCCTAAAAGCTGCTGAGCTGCTCTCTACATCATGGCGTCCTATCCTGAACGCCGCAACTATGCTCAACCAGAGTAAGACACCCCACCAGGCAGAAATAGACGCTGCATGCGAGGTTATTGACTTTTGGCGCTTCAACTCTAAGTATATGGGCGAGATATATTCTGCTCAACCAGATTCTCCACAGGGCCAGCTCAACCGTATGGATTACCGTCCTCTCGAAGGCTTTATCTTCGCAGTATCTCCTTTTAACTTTACTTCAATCGCTGCCAACCTGGCTACAGCTCCAGCTTTGATGGGTAATACTATACTGTGGAAGCCTGCATCTACTGCTATCCTCTCTGGGTATTACCTGATAAAACTCTATAAAGAAGCTGGCCTCCCTGACGGTGTAATTAACTTTATCCCTGGCTCTGGAGCTACTATCGGTAATATCGTTCTCACCCATCCAGAGCTTGCAGGTATTCACTTCACCGGTTCGACAAACACCTTCCAGACAATGTGGTCTGTCGTGGGTAAAAATATCCGCAAATACAAAGCATATCCACGTATAGTAGGCGAGACAGGTGGTAAAGACTTTGTCTTCGTTCACGCTTCTGCAGACGTAGACGCTGTCGTCGCAAACCTGGTTCGTGGTGCTTATGAATACCAGGGACAGAAATGTTCCGCTGCTTCCCGTGCTTACATTCCAAAGAGCATGTGGGACGAATTTATTGGTAAATTCGAGGCTGAAATCAAAACCATTAAAATGGGCGACATCCGCGACTTCTCTGTATTCATGGGTGCTGTGATAGACGAAAACGCCTTTGATAGCATCATGGGTTATATTAACGAGGCTAAAAACTCTGACCAGGCAGAAGTCATAATCGGCGGTAATGGCGATAAATCTACAGGTTATTTTATTGAACCTACAGTTATTCTGGCTAAAGATCCTAAGTTCGTCACTATGCAGGAAGAAATCTTCGGCCCTGTGCTGACAATCTATGTTTATGACGATGATAAATACGAAGAAACATTGCATCTGTGCGACCAAACATCTCCTTATGGACTAACAGGTGCTATCTTTGCCCGCGAACGTGAAGCTATTGTCAAAGCCGAAGAAATCCTGCGCTGGTCTGCTGGTAATTTCTATATTAACGACAAGCCAACTGGCGCTGTTGTTAACCAGCAACCATTCGGTGGGTCCCGTGCTTCTGGTACCAACGATAAGGCCGGTTCTTACCTGAACCTGATCCGTTGGGCTACACCACGCAATATCAAGGAGACATTTGCTCCTGTTCGTGATTATCGTTATCCATACATGAGAGAAGACTAAAATCCCTCTCTTTTACACAATTTTCAGGGACGCCGTAGGGCGTCCCTGCTTTTATTTATCTACTAACTGTCCAAAAATATGAGGCACGGGAACATTGTAGTAGCTAAATCATTAATTAACTACAAGTTATCCTTTGCTACCCAGGAATATTTGAGGTTAAATTCACTTTTGAGAAAAGCCCTTTTATTTACGCCCACTTTGACTGAGCATGCTATAATACAGGCAAAAAACTCCGTTAAATAACATTTCTCATCTTCTGCTCAAAGAATGGTTTACCGCACAACACAGGCAGGAAATATTCATAGCTAGGGATTTTAGTATCACGGGGAGCTTTTTATGCACGTACGCGTTGGAAAATGCTTTTTATCTTGCCTTTTTTCAATACAAATCTAAATGTAATGTACAAACAGAAATATAGCTTAAAAATGTTCTATAAGGGACAAAAGATATAACCAACATATACGGGGTATCAACCCACAAAAACACAAAAAAAGGGGCTGGCCTGCATGGCCAACCCCTTTTATATGGTTTTGTAAAAGACCACTAATTATTCAAGGTCAAACTTGATGCCTTGTGCTAGAGGCATGTCATAGCTCCAGTTAATTGTATTGGTCTGACGGCGCATGTATGCTTTCCAGGCATCAGAACCTGCCTCGCGTCCTCCACCTGTGTCTTTTTCACCACCAAAGGCACCACCAATCTCTGCCCCAGATGTACCAATGTTAACATTAGCAATACCACAGTCAGATCCTTCGTGTGAGAGGAATTTCTCAACCTCAATGAGATTCTCAGAAAAAATAGCCGAAGACAGACCCTGTGGTACGCCATTATGTATCTCGATAGCTTCTTCGATGGTCTTGTACTTCATCAGATAAAGGATTGGTGCGAATGTCTCTTCCTGAACGATCTTAAACTCGTTCTTTGCTTCCATCAGCGTTGGACGGACATAAGTTCCTGTGTCAAACAGGCCGCCGCTATACACATAATTACCATAAATCAGCTTACCTCCTTCTTTGATGGCCTCACCAATAGCCCATTGATAAGTCTCTACAGCCTGACGGTCAATCATTGGACCGACCAGTGTCTCTGGATCAAGAGGATGGCCTACGCGGTTCTCCATCTGCTTGTAAACCTTAACCAGACGGCCGACAAATTCATCATATACTGCTTCGTCAATGATCAGACGGCGTGTTGTAGTACAACGCTGGCCAGTAGTACCTACAGCACCGAATACCACAGCACGCAGGGCCAAGTCTAGATTAGCATGACGTGAAATAATAATAGCATTATTACCACCCAGTTCAAGTAATGAACGACCAAGACGTTTTGCTACACGCTGAGCTATACGGCGGCCCACTGGAATAGAACCTGTAAAGGAGATCAATGGCATACGCTTGTCATCAACAAAGCTATCGCCAAGGTTGCGAGAACGGGCTATTACTACGTTGATTATACCTTCGGGCAGGTCATTATCGCGTAAAACCTCGGCCATGATATTCTGAACAGCTATTGCACACAGAGGTACCTTAGAAGAAGGTGCCCAAATAACAACATCACCTGCAACAAGAGCAATCATTGCATTCCATGCCCATACTGCTACAGGAAAGTTGAAAGCTGTAATAATACCCACAGGACCCAGGGGATGCCATTGTTCGTACATACGGTGGCGAGGACGTTCGGAATGCATAGTCAGACCATAGAGCTGTCGGGATAGGCCTACTGAAAAGTCTGCAATATCTATCATTTCCTGTACCTCGCCAAGGCCTTCCTGGTAGATCTTACCCATTTCATAAGATACGAGCTTGCCAAGGTCCTCTTTGTATTCACGCAGCTTCAGAGCAATCTGACGTACTATCTCACCACGCTTTGGCGCTGGAATCATTCTCCAGTACTTAAAAGCTTCCTGTGCCTTGGTTATAACCTTCTCATAATCATCCCATGTGGCCTCCTTTACCTTGGCAATAAGCTGGCCATCTGCCGGAGAATATGATTCTAACCATGAACCGTTAGTTTCTATCCACTGTTGACCTGTCGAAGCGCCCAGATTTTCTGACTTGATACCAAGACGCTCCAAGGATTTTTTGATTTCGTATTTGTCTTCCATTGTGCAAAGTTTTTAGTATTTGTACTTAGTACAAATATATTTTTTTTAACAAAATTGTAAAACAATTTTACTCATGCTATTAAAATTAACAGTAATTCAGCATCTTTTGCCTTTAGCCCATCTGTGATGTAGTTTTGTGAAAATACCTATGTAGGCTACAGAGTATCATTCAGTACACCTGTATAACAAAGACAAACAGGATGCTTTAAACTGACCACAGGCATTGATCCTCAAGGAGCCTTTTGACTTGCAGGCAACGAAAATAAGATAAATTTTTCTAGCTACGTTACACTTTTATAGCTTTGGCTTAGATTTTGCCAATAATCATTTACAAAGAAAAAATCTTTAAAACATGAAACACCCAGAAAAAGTTGACTTAGGCTTCTTCCCTACACCTATTCACAAACTCAGTACGCTAAGCAAGAAATACTCATACAACCTCTTTATCAAACGTGATGATCTAACGGGGCTGGCTTTCGGAGGTAATAAGACACGTAAACTCGAATACCTCATAGCCGATGCCCTGGGCAAAGGTGCACGGGCTGTAATAACAGAAGGAGCTGCACAGTCCAATCATGCACGTCAAACAGTAGCTGCAGCCAGAAGATTCGGACTCGAGCCACATCTGATTCTCTTTAAACCAGACCCTGAGAATTATGATGGCAACTTACTCCTGGACATGTTCTTTGGAGCAAAAATACATTGGATAGAAAGAAAAAAACTGTATCAAGAAAGAATAAAAATAATGGGTGTCATACGCGACTGCCATGGCCAGGACCCATATTTTATACCAATGGGAGGTTCTAATGAAATTGGACTGTGGGGCTATATTGACGCAATCGATGAACTGATAACACAGACTAAACTGACTGGCCAGAAAATCGATTTTATTGTTTTTGCTTCATCATCGGGAGGAACACACGCTGGGATGATAATCGGCAAAAAACTTTTTGAGCTTGAAGCACAGATAATTGGCATTGAGATAGACAAACATATATATCCGGATAAGTCTGTCCAAGATCACATTAAAACAATAATCAGATATGCCATAGAGGATTTCGAACTGCCTATTAATATCTCAGACCAGGATATAACTTTAATACATGGATATAACGAAGCTGGATATGGTGTAGTGACTGAGCTGGAAAAAAACGCCATATACACACTGGCCCAGGAAGAAGGTATCTTACTTGATCCAGTTTATACTGGCCGTGCTTTTGGTGCACTTCTGGACCTGCTGGACAAAGGTTATTTCCCGCAGGGTAGCAATATTCTTTTTTGGCATACAGGCGGACAACCTGCGCTGTTTGCATACCGGAATGACCTCTTCACAAAACACATACCTGGTAAGGACAACAAAAACTTGGTCTAATGCCAGTATCTATTGTTTCTAAGAAATGTTAATTATTACCCTTTTATTTGACTATATTGTAGTGACCTATGACTTTCTGTTGCGAGCATACAAAAAAGCATCTTGCAACAATCTAAAATCTATAACTATGTATGGCGGCTGCTTTTAGAGGCAGCCGCCTACAGCAAATGCCAGTATATATAAATAGATTAGAAATATTTCATTTGCATAAAATCAGCACAAAGCTTCATAAGACTAAACGTCATATAGGTTTCATTTTTCTGGCTGTCTCTATTTCCAGTGATTAATAATATTCACAATTTTACGCTAACTGCCTGTCCCTGTGCTATTTTTTTGTGCACTATTACTGTGCCATTATTCCTGATCTCTAGCAAAAGTCCTTTGCCCTTGCGTCGCACATAAAAATCTATATCTCCTCCACCAAAAGCATGCACATGTCTGAGGCTGTATTCGTTCCATTCCTGAGGCAGATGTGGGGCTACCGTAAAAGAGCGAAATCCTGTCGGTTCAAGCCCAAGCAAACCCTCGGGGAAAATCCTTGCATATAAAGCAGATTCGGCAGAGAGATGACGCATGTTATTCTCAGGATAAGCCTCCACTACGTACGGCACATGGAAACCAAGCAAACGGTTTGTTGAATATTCTTTCAGCCGTCTAAGAGCCAGTTCCGTCGCCCCAGCTTTAAAAGCACCACGAAAAGCATAAAGCGTCCCACGGTCCCAGAAAACAGGCTTTTCCTGACTTGCTGTATCCAGTTCCACAAGCACGCCATTGTCGGTCCATAGGCGGTCAAAAAGTGCGCTTAGTGTACCCTGCTTGCGTGTCTCAATACCCATGACAAGCGGCAGGCAAATCCAGTGCCTTAGCTTGGTATTACCGTCAAAATAACGGTATGTATGCAGTCCGTCAATATCAGCTCCAAAGTAATTCTCAATCACACGGGCCATCTCCCGGGCACGCTGGCTATAAAGCTGCGCTGTGTCCTTTTTTCCCAACTCTTCTGCAATAAAAGCTGCATATTTCAACCCGCCGTAATAAAGCGAGGATGTGGCAAGGTTTGCCTGGCCTGTAGGCAGGCGGCCTTCCATCTCGTCGCTGTCTGACGTAACAGCACCCTGGCTATTACGGTGGCGATGGCTATATTCCAGTGTCCAGGCCAGCAAAGGCCACAGCTCCTGTGCAATTTCCTTATCACCGCGGTAAAGCAAATACTGGCTCAGACCATAAGCAATCATTGCAGCATCGCCCCTGTCCATACCGCAGCATGTCAGGTCTGCATCCATTTCATACGACGAAGTTATTTTGTGGTTAAAATCCTGTGGCAGATGCTTCAAATACCATTTATAGCAATTATAAGCTGCTAAATTACCTTCCGGATAACCCAGAAAGGGAAAAAACGGACTGCTGTATTCTCCCTGGTCATTTGCCCAGATACCAACATAATAATTGCCTCCCCCAGGTGAATGTATCAATCCCATTTTTGTTGAATAAAATAAATTCTCGGCTGCACGTATCTTGGAAAAATAAAACAATGTATTAATCACATCATCAGGCGTTTGCAGAATAAAATTATTTTTAACAAAGCTCAAAAATTCATCCCTCTCTTTCTGTACCCTGTGCCAGTCAAAATCCATTGGTTCACTGCCCAGCGCTGCGCCAAAATAAATGGCAAAATCTACACTCCTGCCAGGATCTAATTTCATATTTCGTGGTGCATCTGTAAAAACACGCCTCGTATAAAGGCCTTTGTGTCCCCTCTCCTGCTGTTCCAGTGTTGTTGGATAAATCTCTAGATTGACAGCGCTATCTGTCTGGTTGGTCAAAGTCCATTTTTCCACAAAAACCCGCTGTGTCATTGACGGAAACAAACGACGCACAGCACAGATACCCATAACAGGCGAATGATAAAAAATAAGCTTACCTTCAATCTCAATGCTATCAAGCTTACTGAAACGTAGTTTTTTCTCTCTAAGCTCAATAACAGGCAGCAGGTCATCAGTGTATTTATGCCTCAGATATGCACGGTAATTACGCCACCATTTCTGGTCGTTCCACAAATAGGTGCGTAACTGCGGGAAAATAACATCCCGTATAACAGTGAGGCTTTTATCCTTATCCGCTGTGTAATAAACAATTGCAGCGACTTTCTGGCCTGCCATCTCAACATTATCCCCATGTGGCAGCCGCACTTCACGGGTCAAATCCCATACAATACTCTGTCCCGGAGTAGTCTTCCAGTAAATAACCAGAGAATCAGGGATTTGTTCCTGGGCAGAGAGTGCTGAGATAAAAATGATTGAAATCCAAAAAAGTAACAGTTTCTTCATCACAGATTGAGATTTATGTACTCTGGTAAAATTATAGAAAAAAACAGCAAGGACTAAAATCATTTTTTATTAGGGTAATTTACTCAATCCTGCCATTTATCTATTCATTAAACATATTTAAGTGTAGCAGTCTGGAGGCTAAGTACAAAGGCAAGTTAATCAGAGTAAATAGGAAACAAGCCCTAATTTTTGCAGATATACCGTAAAAACTACCCCTAATTTTTACAAACAAGCTATTGTAATTTACTGACATCCAAACTAAAGATAATACAATTGAAAGTGCTTTAATTTTATATCACATCTTTGTTTCTGAATAATACGGGTTAACACATTTTTTTTTAGATTTGTTCTCTGCAAAGTTTAAAAACCTTAGTATGGACCTACGATACACACTGGTTAATAATAATGGTATACTGGAAGTTCAGGGCTTGCCACGTGGACGATATGATTTGTTCTTTCGTCTCTATGATGTGCTTGTCTCCAATCATCTTTTCAACAAAATAGTCTGGGGCAACAGGAAAGAAAATTACACTGCCTTTGCACGTCGCGCTTTAGAATCTGAGAAAGATGGGTACTTTCTGGACGTGCCATCTGGTCCTGCTACTTTCACGCACAGGCTCTATGCACAAAATCAAAACCGCCTTGTCGTCCTCTCTGATCTGTCTTACGATACACTTCGTTTTGCTCAACGTCGTATTACACGAACAAATACTAAGGCTAAGGTCATGTTCATTCGAGCCGATGCCCTGAATTTACCGTTTGTAGACTTATCTATTCAGACTGTGCTAAGTCAAGGCTTCCTTCACATCATGGAAGACCCCCGTCCTTTCCTTGTTGAAGTATCTCGCGTGTTACAGCCTTCGGGAATGGCGTTTTTCACTTCGCTAGTCAAAGACCGTCCTGCGAGTGCTTTTGTGATGAAAATTTTACATGCCATGGGACACATAGCCACGCCCCATAGCTCGAGGGAAATATTAGATTTTTTCATTGGCACTGACCTGAAAATTATTTCACACGAACGCATAGGCGGCATGCTTTACATCATTACCCGCAAGAAGGGTTCTTGAAAATTACTTAAAAATGACATCAACCGTGCCCTGTTTTTAAAAATTTCGTATTTTTGCACGGATAAATAAAAGACCTCAATGTCTGAAATAAAGAAAATATCAGCATATACACTTGGTTGTAAACTAAACTTTGCCGAGACCTCTACTATAGTACAAAAATTCCTTGACCACGGCTACCAGCTTGTACCGTTTGGCCAGCAGGCAGATATCACAATAATTAACACCTGCACGGTAACGAGTCAGGCAGATAAAAAATCCCGCAAAACCATTCACAAAGCGGCCCGCAGGGCAAAAGATGTTATTGTCATTGGCTGCTCGGCCCAGATGCACACAGAGCAATATGCTCAGTACGAGAATGTTACCCTTGTCGCAGGCGTTCGGGACAAGTTCCGTGTCTTTGACCTTTACCAGCAGAAAAAAGCAGAAAAACACAAGGCTTACTCGTGCGATAGCCAACAAGTTGACACTTTCGACCATGCTTTTTCTATAAGTGGCCGCACACGTAGCTTTTTGAAGGTTCAGGACGGCTGTGACTATAAATGCTCGTACTGCATAATTCCCCGTGCACGTGGACATAGCCGCAGCCCACGTATTGAGGAGATAATCAAGGATGCACAGCGCATTGTAGAAAAGGGTTTCAAGGAAATCATTATCACAGGCGTGAATATCGGAGATTTTGGCCGAGGAACGGATGAGAGTTTTTATGACCTGCTTGTGGCCCTTGACAGGGAGGTAGAGATCCCACGCATTAGAATCTCGTCAATTGAGCCAGAGCTTCTCCGGAACGAAATAATAGAATTAATTGCAAAGAGTGATAAGTTTTTACCTCATTTCCATATACCTTTGCAAAGTGGCAGTGACCAGATATTGAAATTAATGAGACGCCGCTATAACACACGACTTTTTGCAGATCGGATAAATACTATCAAAAGTATTATTCCTGGTGCGTTCATAGGTATTGATGTGATTGTTGGTTTTCCGGGTGAGACTGACGAATTATTTGACCAGACATACAGCTTTCTTGAGAGCATACCTGTCAGCTTTTTACATATCTTCCCTTACTCCGATCGGCCAGGCACTGATGCAAGCCAGATACCAGGAAAAGTAACACCACAGGTAAAGGAAGAGCGAGAGCTGAGGCTCAAGGCTCTCTCGGACCGACGCCACAGACAATTTTACCTTGACCATCTTGGCAAAGAATACAAAGTGCTCTTCGAAGCACGCAATAAGGACGGTAAAATACTCGGCTTTACTGACAATTATATCAAAGTAGAATTAGACTTTGATTCTTCCCTGGTTAATCAGATTCGGACTGTGCGCCTGCTTGAGCTAACAGAGGCTGGACACGTTAGAGCTTCACTGGTTTAGCAGAGCCTTAATCCACCGAGCAATGATCTGATATACAGGCCTTTTGAAATCAACCATCTGCCCGACAACTTCATCAATGTCTGTCCATTTCCAGGACATAAATTCCACTGTCTTGACATCTCGAAGGTTCAGAGTGATATTATCGTTTTTAACCTGAAAAAGAAACCACTTCTGCGCCTGTCCACGCTTATCATATTTTTTCTGTATATGCTCTGGATACTCATAGGCAAGCCATACAGGATACTCTGCCAGCAAAAGCAAATCTTTTTCTACCTTTACACCTATTTCCTCGCAGATCTCACGGCTAATAGTATCCAGAGGATTCTCCCCTTTTTCCACTCCTCCCTGAGGGAATTGCCACGCTCCTGGAATATCATCACGTTCGAGGGCCAGGACCTGTCCCCTTGAGTTAATTATCACAGCCGCTGCATTTGCCCTGAAAACATCTGACTCTGCCATATCCCCACAAATTTTATAAAAACCAGGACTCTAATTTATACATATCATCCAAGATTACAAAATCTCTTGTAAGGCCGTCACAAAAGTCAATCTAACACAAAATATCACGACCCTCAAAACATTAATTCATTATTAATCAACAGGATATAGATTGAACACTTCAAGAATTACTCGTTTTACTCAGCTTGATGTTTCATGTATTTTAATTTTTTCCTAAATTTATGTCAAACTCAAAAACTCCATTGCCATGAAAGACTTTATAAAACAGCACTTTAAATGGTTCGGCCAGTTCAGCCTTCAGATCGATTTTGGAGGAAAGACTATTTTCCTGGACCCATACAACCTGCCAGATGACTATAGCGTCAAAGCTGATTATGTGCTAATTAGCCATGCACATTTTGATCATCTATCTTTTGACGACTTGAAAAAAGTAGCCAGCAAGGATACACCTATCTATGGCCCAGAGACAGAAGTTATCCCCAAGCTCAAAAAAGAAGGCTATACTAATCTCCACACTGTCATGCCAGGCGATAAGCTCAACCTCGATGGCATAGAGATAGAGGTATTCCCAGCTTACAATATCCGCAAGACACAGTTCCATCCACGTGAAAACAACTGGGTTGCTTACCTGTTCATACTCGATGGCAAGCGTATCTATATTTCATCGGACACAGAGCGCATACCAGAGATGAAAGAAGTTAAAGCAGATATAACGTTTATGACACTGGGGCAGGTATATACAATGGATAGCATCGGGGAAGCCGTTGAGGCAGTGCTGGACACCGGAGCAAAACTTGCTATCCCTGTACATTACGGAATGTACGAGGGCACAGAAAATGATGCAAAGAAATTTTGCCAGGAGCTGGAGAAAAAAGGCGTCGAAACAATGTGCCTCGAAAAGCTTGGCAAATAATACCAGAGATTTTTTAACATGATTTGACACGATTTTACCTTACTGTATTACACTGAATATCAAATCAATATAATATTAAACATAACAATCGCAAGTAAGGCGGGCTGCGCTTGCGCAGCCCGCCTTTTCCTTTGCAACACAACCCAATTTGTAGTCAGCTAATATCAAATGGATTAAACTACGCCAGGCACCTAAGACATTCTCGCTATGAAAGTAGCTTTTTACACTATTTTGCTTTCATAATGGATATTAGTGAACAAAATATCCATCCCTGTCAAACTGGACCAATCTGCCGGGCATAGCCTTGTACTTTTTCTTGCGTGCCTTAACCTTTATTTTCTCTGCAGGGAAAAAGCTCTTAACATGACCATCTTCATATAATTCGACCTTCATACCTGCCATTGCTGTATAAGTCTTGTCCCGTGCTGTGGTTACCGTGATATTATGTGCAGGATAAAAACTTTGGACAATGCCATCCTGGTAAAAGCTTATAGGCTTGCCAGCCATAGCCTGATAACTCTTTCCACTGGCATCCCATACCATAACATTGTGCAATGGTGTGAATGATTTAACATTACCGTCTGGATATAGCTCTACCTGTGCCCCTGCTCTGGCCACATAACTCTTATTTCTACCATTCCATACAGCCACATCATCTCCGGGAACAAAGATATGTATACTACCATCAGCATACATAACAGGATTTGTTCCCTGCTTTATTGCATACGTGCGACCTTGAGCATCTTTAATAGTTTTTTTCCCACTATGATGCACCTGTGCAAAAGATGCTCCTGCCATTACGAATACAGCAGTAAGTATTAAAGCTATTTTCTTCATTGCTGTAAATTTTGGGATTTATATTGCATTTCCATTAGAGTCAAGATGAACACGTGTGCCAGCATTTACAGAAAAACTCCGTCCCTGGGCATTCCAGACAACCATACGTGAAGCCGCTACAAAACTTTCTACAGCTCCATCTGGATAGAAAGTTATCTCTGTACCAGATTTGGCACTATAGCTACGCCCCTTACCATCCCATACCACTGATTTTGAACTGAGGAAAAAGCTCTTGAC
>JALVRO010000031.1 GCA_027031265.1 Bacteroidales bacterium
TACCAGTCACTGCGATTTTTACTTTGCGTGGAGCATATTCGCTGACCGCCAGTCCAGTACTGATAATAGCTGCTATAGCAACGCCCTGTGCTCTACCCAGCTTGAGCATGGATTGTGCGTTTTTCCCGTAGAATGGACTCTCGATAGCACACTGGTCTGGCTGGTATTGATTGATTAGTTGTGAGACAGTCTGGTATATGACCTGGAGCTTTTTGTAATCGTCTTTCTGTTTTCTAAGGTCCAGAATTCCAGAATGTAGCAACGAAGGTTTGCCATTGGTTTCTGAGATTATTGCATAACCTAGTATGTTGGTTCCTGGGTCTATTCCTAAAATTTTCATCACGCATCTTTTTTGCGAAGTTAGTTAAAAAATTAAAAAGCTGTGACCAAGTCTTCACAGGTTTCGTTTAGATTATCTGGTTAATCAATTCCGTGTGTGCTTGTCATCAGTATGTTTTATGCAAATTAAGTGTTTTGAGTTGGGAGCCAGGTGTTTATAAGGTCCCAGAGTAACAGGTCAATGTAGCATTAATTCTTTTTTAGAATGTCTGAGAAATAGGCTATAGTGTGGATTTATAGAGGTTAGATCATACAGGGCAGCGGCCATGACATTGGGCTTTGTTTGATTGCATTTTTATTGCTTACTTTGCCAATTAAAATTTTGAAACCAGTGCCAATGGAGAATAAACAGCAATTACTGGAATACATAGGAAGTAATAATTCTGATATTATTGTTGAAAAGGTTTATATTCAACTGTTTGGCCAGTTTCCAAATCTTTATACAATAAACTTCGTCATTGACCTGGAAAATATAATCAAGCGCCTAAAGAGAAAATACGAACTTACAGATAAAGAATTTATTATCAAGACTGAAGAAGCATGTCGTGACAACTGGAATAAGGTAAATTATTCTTTTTCAACTTACCTCATACAATTGCCACATAAAATTCTGTTGAATATCTCTACTTCAAAGGCTGAAATATATTACTCCAAAGACACTGATCCTAAGGCT
Organism: Bacteroidales bacterium; assembly: GCA_027031265.1. GTDB lineage: Bacteria > Bacteroidota > Bacteroidia > Bacteroidales > S143-33 > S143-33. The sequence continues at coordinate 1,013 of JALVRO010000031.1, forward strand.
ATAAAGGAGCTAATATCTTCCTTCAAATCACGTAAAAAGAAGAAAAACATTGATCGTCGAAGCTTTTACTTACTAAAGAGTGAAGCAGGAGATTTTACACTGCGAAAAATAGAGGCTAAAAAGGTTAATCTGGATCTGGAGCTCTTTTACAATGATGACTTCTTACCTTTTCATGAGAAACTTTCTGCTTTTCTTGATTCTAGGGAAACGAGTGGTTTAGTCTTGATTCATGGTAAGCAAGGCACTGGAAAGACCTCGTATCTGAAGCATTTGATTTTTAATACTGAGCATAAGTTTATACTTGTGCCACGCAACTTGTTTGCAGTACTCGATTCGACAAATTTATTCTTTTATCTGAAAGAATTCAGTGAATTTGTCCTTGTACTCGAAGACTGTGATGTGCTTCTGACAGGAGCTGGAAAGTATAATCCTTTGGTGGGTTTTTTGCGAAATGTCGAGGGACTAATGAGCAATGATTTTCAGTACAAAGTCTTGTGTACAGCATCATTGGCAGAACATCAGATTAATTTTAATTATTTGCGTAAAGCCAGGGCTGTTCATCGTTATGAGATGGCAGAATTGTCTGTGGATAAGGCTAATCGAATTCGTCAAATGTTTGGCATTGACCAGGAAGTTAAACGTCCGATGGTGCTTGAGGATGTGATCAACCCTATAAGTGAAGTTAAAGAGAAAAAATTAGGCTTTAAATGGTAAGGTTATGGCACTGGTAGTACTTTCTCTCGGGACAAATAAGGGAGAGAGATTAAATAATTTGAGAAAGGCTATTGATTTGATAAATAGCATAATAGGCCATGTGGGGAAACGTTCCTCTGTGTATGAGACAGAGCCATGGGGATTTGAATCTGAACAGTGGTTTTTGAATGCTGCAATAACAGTCAGCACAGAATTACATCCATTGGAATTATTAAAGCATACCCAGCAAATAGAGCAAATTTTAGGAAGGGAAAAAAAGTCTGTTCCTGGTCATGGATATCAGTCGCGTGTTATTGATATTGATATAATTTTTTATGATGATCGTATCGTTAAAACTGCGGAGCTATCTATACCACATCCACTTATGCACGATAGAAAATTTGTGCTTAATCCATTAGTGGAGATTGTGCCAGAAAAGAATCATCCTTTGTTAAATATGTCAGTAAGGGAATTATTCTTGCACAGTAAGGATACAACGGAGGTTAAATTTTATGACCATCCTTCTGCCCTGGAGAGCGTTGTATATAAAGATTTTGACTTAAAAACATAATACAATTTGTCAGTGCCAAAATAGAAAATTTGTTGTCTAAAAACCAATGTTTTGAGAAAAAAAACAGCAATGTAGTCAGTCCAATAAATCTTTTGTGAATAATTCTATCCTTTAATACCATCTAAAATTTTTCCTTGCAAGCGTGCAGAAAACTCCTTGTAAGTGAAGTATGCGTTTACATTAGTACTTCTTCAATTAAGAATTGAAATGACAAAAAAACAAAAAACGCAACCAGACATAAGGTTATGTTATACCAAACACCATTTTATTTTGTTCTAATTAAGTTTGGTGTTCCCGATAAATCGGGACAGGATATGATATGCCGATGCTACAGAACAATAGGGTAACTGGCTTAAAGCTAATCGGTATTATTGTACTATATTGTGTATCAAATCGTTATTACTTTATATTAAGTCAAACTCAACAAAAAGCCCCATCGACTTACATGAAAGACGATGGGGCTTAAATAATATAGCGGGATAACACCCATACAATTTAGTCAACAATTTCTACCCATCCAAAAGGATCTTCTATGTCTCCCCACTGGATACCAGTTAGAGTTTCATATAGCTTGGTGGTTATTTTACCAGGCTTACCATCTTTGGAGAAAATATAAGTTTTGTTCATTTCTTCGTCCACAATCTTACCAATAGGAGTAATAACAGCAGCTGTGCCGCAAGCGCCTGCTTCGTCAAATTCAGCAAGCTCTTCTACAGGTATTGGACGTCGTTCCACCTTATAGCCTAGATGTTCGCAGAGCTGTTGCAGACTTCTATTGGTTATAGAAGGTAGAATGGAGGTCGATTTAGGAGTGACATAAGTATCACCTTTGATAGCAAAGAAGTTAGCAGGACCGGCTTCGTCAATGTATTTTTTTTCTTTTGGGTCAAGGAAAAGGGCATTAGCATAATCTTTTGCCTGTGCCATTTCTGTAGCACGCAGGCCAGCAGCATAGTTGCCCCCAACTTTGATATTACCAGTACCAAGAGGAGCGGCACGGTCATATTTACGAACGATTAAGAAATCTTGTGGCTTAAATCCACCTTTGAAATAAGGTCCAACTGGCATCACGAAAACCAGGAATAGATAATCATGCGAAGGATGCACACCAACGACGGGTGAAATACCTATTAACAATGGACGAATGTAAAGAGATGCTCCTGTGCCATAAGGAGGAACAAATCTTTCGTTCATCTTAACTGCTGTGAATACAGCTTCGCGGAAAAGTTCTTCAGGCACCACTGGCATCAGTATGCCATTGGCAGAGTCACGTAATCGTTTGGCATTTTCCTGCCAGCGGAAAATACGTATTTTACCATCTTTGCCACGATAAGCCTTCAGGCCTTCGAAAGCCTGCTGACCATAATGTAAAGATGTAGCAGCCATGTGCAGAGGAATATAATCCCATGAGGAAATCTCCAGTTTACCCCACTGTCCATCCTTGTAATGAACACGAACATTATAATCGGTTTTGATGTAATTAAAGCTTAGGTTTTTCCAATCAATATTAGGTTCCATAATTTTTATATTTTTGCGTTTAATCAAAGATAAAAATTAATTTGTCATTAAAAAATGCTTAACATCAGTCTAAAAATTAATGGCAGGGATATACGTACATATACCATTTTGTAAATCAAAATGTTATTATTGTGATTTTTATTCTATTGTGCTTAATAATAGTAATTTAAGTCTCAAGCATGAATTCCTGGAAGCATTAATCCATGAGCTGGAGCTACAAAGAAGCTTTTTTAGCGGGAAGCGAATAAATACTGTGTATTTTGGTGGAGGTACGCCTTCGCTATATTCTTCAGAGGAGATTAATAAAATTTTAGACAAAATTTTTTCCCTTTATGATGTGGTCAGTGGTGCTGAAATTACTATCGAAGTAAACCCCGATGATTTCACACCTGAGTTTGCCCATGAGCTAAAAAAATCAACGCCTGTTAACCGCTTGAGTATTGGAGTCCAGTCATTTGTTGATGAAGATCTTAAAGTCCTGGGCAGACGGCATGATGCTAAGCAAGCAGAACAGGCAGTTCGTACAGCCCAGGAAATAGGTTTTGAAAATATTTCGATTGATTTTATATACGGCATACCACATTCTCTGGAGCCTGCGGAAAGCTTGAACTTTAACCTGGAAAAATTTTATTCGCTCTCAATACCGCATCTGTCCGCATATACTTTGACTATAGAGCCTGATACAGTCTTTGGCCGGAAATATCATATAGGAAAGCTCAAGCCTATCTCAGATGATTTGTTTGCTACATTGTATGAATTTATCACACTGTCTCTGGAACAACATGGTTATTTGCATTATGAAATTTCTAATTATGCTAAGCAAGGTTTTATTTCCCGTCATAATTTTTCTTATTGGACAGGCGAGCCATATCTGGGGGTGGGACCTGCAGCACACTCATTTAATGGAGATTATAGATATTGGAATAAACCAAATATTAAACCATACCTGAAGGCAATTTCACAGGGAAAAATACTACAAGAAAAAGAGCAACTTACTGAAAAAGATAGGTTTAATGAATATATCCTAACGCATTTGCGCACCTTTTTGGGTATAAATCCTTCATTTCTAGACAATGAATTTCCACAATTTTATTCAGTTATAAGGTCTAAACTACAGGTATTTGCAGATCAAGGTTTTATTTATCCGGACAAACATGGTAATTTTGTCCTAACAATGAAGGGTAAACTAATTGCTGACAATTTAATTGCAGAATTATTTATCTAAAAAATCATAAATTATGAAAATTACAATTCCACACAACCTCCCGCGCGAGGAAATTCTCACGAGAATGAAAAAGGTTTTTCAGCAGCTAAAGGAAGAATACACTGAGGATGTCAAGATCAAGGAAGAAAACTGGCAAGGAGATACAGCGACTTTCGTGGTCTCTGCCACAGGAATTAAGCTAAAGGGAAGTATGCGACTGACAGATACTAACGTAGAATTTGATTTGCAGATACCTCTTATGCTAAAAGCTTTTGAATCACAGATAAGGTCTGAGTTTGAAAATGAATTCAAAAAAAGAATTTTTAAATGAGCAAGCCAGACAAGATCAGGGTGTTGTTTATTTTTCGTAAGCGCTCTTCTCGTTTTCATAGCATAGAAAATCTGTTTGCTTCTGTCCAGCGTCATCTACCCCAAACAATCGAGTATGAGAATCTCTATCTTCCTTATCACGAAGGAGTGATTGGGAAATTAAAAAATATATTATTCGTTCTGAAGGAATGTGCTAAAATTAGAAAGTTTGATATTGTCCACATCACAGGGGATATTACTTACATAACTCCGTTCGTATGTGGACGCAAGGTGGTGACTTATCACGACCTTGGAAGTCTCCTGTCTGGACACTTTTCCCTGCTCCAAAAGTTTTTTTCTCTATTGTGGGTGCGCTTACCCATCCATTCAGCAGTTGCTGTCACTGCCATTTCTTCTGCTACTATCAAAGAGATTCTAGCTATGCTGCCGGGGCAGAAATGTAAGCTAAGATTTATACCTAACTGTATATCAGATGATTGGCAGGATAATGAGTCCATTATACGGCAAGAGGTAGAGTATGTTATGACCGTCGGGACAAAGAAAAATAAGAATCTGGAGCGTATAATAAAGGCGTGTGCTGGACTGGATGTGGTGTTAATAATAGTTGGTAAATTAAACTTACAGCAGTGTAACTTGCTATTGTCAAGTGGATTGGATTATGTTGTGTGGACCACATTAGATTACCAGCAGATAAAGAGTCTTTATTCCCAGGTAGATATTGTTTTATTCCCTTCCCTATATGAGGGTTTTGGCCTGCCAATCCTGGAGGCACAGACGAGAGGAATACCTTTGATTACCAGTGGTATTGAACCTATGTCTTCAGTTGCTGGTAGAGGTGCGTTGAAAGTTAATCCGTATGATGAGCAGGAACTACGTACAGCTATAGAGAAATTAATCAATGACTTTGCATTGCGCCAGAAGCTTGTGGAGCTTGGTAGAGAAAACGTAAAAAAGTATTTTTGCTCACATATATCACAGGAATATGCTAAATTGTATAAAGATTTAACCAAATTAAAAAAATAGACAGATGGCCAAAGTAGCATTAATAACTGGTATAACTGGTCAGGATGGAGCATATCTTGCAGAGCTATTGATAAAAAAAGGGTACATTGTTCATGGTATAAAGAGGCGTGCGTCGCTCTTTAACACAGACCGTATTGATCACTTGTACAAGGACCCACACGATCCAGATCAGAATTTTATACTCCATTACGGAGACATGACTGATTCGACTAATCTAATCCGTATCATACAAGAAGTGCAGCCTGATGAAATATACAACCTGGCTGCCCAGAGTCATGTCAAGGTCAGCTTTGAATCGCCAGAATATACAGCTAATGCCGATGCCCTGGGGACTTTGCGCCTTCTGGAGGCTATTCGTTTGCTAGGTTTCAAAGATAAAACACGTTTTTACCAGGCTTCGACTAGCGAGCTATATGGCAAGATACAGGAAATGCCTCAGACCGAGAAAACACCTTTTTATCCGCGCAGTCCTTATGCCGCAGCTAAGCTTTATGCTTACTGGATAACTGTTAATTACCGGGAGGCTTATGGTATCTTTGCCTCAAATGGTATCTTGTTTAATCATGAGTCTCCCATACGAGGAGAGACATTTGTGACCAGAAAAATAACACGTGCAGTGGCCCGGATAGTGCTGGGCATGCAAAATACTTTGTATCTGGGTAATCTTTCAGCCAAGCGCGACTGGGGACACGCCAAGGATTATGTACGGGCAATGTACATGATATTGCAGTACGGCAGGCCAGATGATTTTGTGATTGCTACAGGCCGTACTACTTCTGTGCGTGAGTTTGTGCGCATGGCTTTTGCCCAGGTAGGTGTTACAGTTGAATTTAAAGGACAGGGTGTGGACGAGGTAGGTATAGCTGCTGAGGTTAGCGCTGACGCCCGATACCGTGATCTGAGGGAGCATGTAAAGCCTGGCGATGTGCTGGTGCGTGTGGATCCCCGTTATTTCCGTCCTACTGAGGTGGACTTATTAGTAGGTGATGCTTCGAAGGCTCGCAGGGAACTTGGTTGGGAGCCAGAGTACACATTAGAACAGCTGGTGGAGGAGATGGTTAATAGCGACCTGAAAGAGGCAAAAAAGGAGCGTTTTCTCAAAGAAAATGGTTTTACAATAAAGAATTATTTTGAGCCATAATGAGTACTTATTTTTGGCCTATTTTTGTGTCTGGTACCACAGAAGTGTGGGCAGGGTATCGCGAAAACACAGAGGTTCTTTTATTTTATCTTTGCCTGTGGGTAAATCAAATGTGTATTGGCCTGTATCGACAAGTATGTATATTGTCTGTTTGTTTCTGGTATGTGTCTTTAGCAAGTAACCTGAAGCCTTGATTCTTAGCCCTGGTCTGAGATACGGTATTTGTTTGTACACCACAAAGTGATGTGTGCGATAACGATTGGTTAACACGATAAAATAAAAACCATGAAAATCTTGCAGCCAGTCCTGTACAAATCCACTTATAGTTATTGTGCGATCAGTGTATTTGTCCGGATGACGGTCGACACATGACAGAGGTGTGTGGCAAGACCAGATGATTAGTACACTTAGTATGAAAAAGATTTTTTTCATTAGCTCAATGCTAAAATTTTTAGTGTAATACCAAGCAGAGTTCCTAGAATAAAACCAACCCAGGCATAGGTACGTTTTAGTTTATCTTTGGTAAGGATATAAACGCCTATTAAGGCTGCTGGGCCTACAAGAATACCGTAAATAAGATAGCTTCCTATAAAGCTAAGGGCAAACGTAAATAAAAAATAGATAAGGTTTTGACCAAATGTTTTGGTGGCTGTGGGTAATATCGCATGTATCTGGTCAGGCGTTGCGGGTAGTATTGCAAATACATTGATGCTAACAAGAGCCAGAAGCAGGATAAGCAGAGCTTTTTTCATGTTTGTGGGTTTAAAAATCACTCAAAATTTACAAAAAATCTCTTTTGTGTGAAAGCGTTGTACAAAAACATAATGAGGCAGGGAGGAACCGCGGCTCCTCCCTGCCTCTGTCAAGGTCGGATTAATTTTTTTGACTTTAAATTTAGAATTTCAGATCCTTGCCAAATTTTTGGGCAACACCATTTAGCATGATGCGTGTCATTTTGTCCAGGTCTATTTCTATTTCTAGGCCCCAGTCGCGGCGGGCCACTGAGTCGTCAATGCTACGTGGCCATGTATCTGCTATGGCCTGACGGAAGTCTGGCTTATAATCAATTGTAAACTCAGGTATGTATTTTTTTATCTGTTCTGCCACATCTTTGGGTGCAAAGCTCATACCTCCCAGGTTGTAGGCTGAACGCACCGAAATCTGGTCTGGTTCTGCCTGCATCAGCTTTATTGTGGCTTTGATAGCATCAGACATATACATCATAGGCAGGTAAGTGTCTTCTTTAAGGAAGCAAGTATAGTGTTTTTGTTTAATAGCATCGTAAAAAATTTCTACTGCATAGTCGGTTGTCCCTCCTCCAGGTTCGGTTTTATAACTAATAAGTCCAGGGTAACGGATGCTACGGACATCGACCCCATAGCGTTTCCAGTAATATTCACACCATCGTTCACCTGACAGTTTGCTTATACCATAAACTGTGGTAGGTTCTGTAACTGTGGTCTGAGGGGTGTTATCTTTTGGTGTGGTAGGACCAAAAACAGCTATTGAGCTTGGCCAGAAAACACGTTTAACTTCTTCTATCTCTTTAGCTAGATCCAGAACATTTAGCAGGCCTTCCATGTTGATATGCCATGCTTGCATAGGGATTTTTTCTGCGTTTCCTGATAGAACGGCTGCAAGATGATAGATTTGTGTGATTTTATATCGTATAACAAAATGTACCAGCCGCTTAACATCCAGAACATCCAGTATAGCCCACGGCCCTGTATTTTTGATATCATCGGAGGGTTCTTTGATGTCAGTAGCGAAAACGTTTTCGTTACCATATATTTTTCTCAGCTCCATTGTCAGTTCACTACCTATCTGACCTGCTGCGCCAATGATAAGTATTCTTTCCATTGTATGTGGTTTTATTGGTTTGTAAGCGAAAGAGCAAAAAAATAAGCTGAAATCTAAATTTCAGCTTATTAAAACAAGCGTGGATGATCGATATTCTCATCCTTGCTGGTAGTTGTAATAGTGGTTTCTGTTTTTTCTGTGTCCTGTGCCTCACCTGTCTCTGATGTTGTGGTAGTTTCTCCGGTGTCCATATCACTAAACAGGCTAGGATAGTCTTTTTCGACCATCCTTTCAATGATGCTTTTCATCAGAGTCTGGCGTATAAATTGGGATTTATTCGTGATATTGTATTTATTACAAAACTTGTTCAACAGATCTAACTCTTTTTTGTTCAGTTTGATACAAAACTTGTATTTCCGCTTCAAGTCGTTATCTTTTGGCATAGCGTGAATTATGAAAGTTCTTCAAAGCCCAAATTTAAATCAGATAGTTTTTTTGACAAAGTTTCAAGTATTTTTTCTGCTGGTTCAGGAATTGGGTTGAAAGTTGCAAACTCCAAAACAGCTATTGTGAATCCATTTTTCACGATAGGTAAAATAATCAGGTAACGAGGTGTACCTTTGCCTAGGCCTGATAAGGTCTGGATATAACCTTCGGGTACGTTGTCAATGTAAAGTGTTTTACGGTCTTTAGCTACCTGTCCAATCAGACCTTCGCCCATTTGGTATTCTTTGTATGTGTCTTCCCTATAAAAGGCATAAGTGTCAGCTGTGTAATACTTCTCTTTGCTTTTATCCCACAGAAATAGCATACCTGTCACAATGTTCAGGGTCTTAGAGAGATTTTTGAACAGTTGGTCTCCAAAGTCTTCAAGACTGTCTGTGAATTTGTCCAGGTCTTTGATACATGATTTAATTATTTGATTGATAGTTTCTTTTTCTTTTTTCTGGGTATCTTCCTTTGCTTTGGTTTCTTGTGGTCTGTCTATGGTTTTGTAGATGACTTTTACAACTTCTTTAGGTTTTTGTTTCTCAAGTTTATTCAGAGTTATATAGCCCAAGATGGAAATAATTAATCCCAAAATTTCCAGGCCAAAATAATAATCCTGAACATAAGCAAAATAGACTAGCTGTGCAGTAAATAGCATGGCCACTGCACTGACAATGCCCAGGATGATGAGTAATATTTTAAGAATTATGTTTCTCATCATTAAAAGTTTATAGAGTTTAAGTAGTCAATGATTTGCTCAATGGTGTATATATAATCTGGATTACCAACTTCTTGTATAGCAGCGTTAGGCATGACAGGCACACTGGCTTCTTTTGGGTCCTGGATAATAACTGTACCACCGTAGTGTTTTATCTCTTTCAGACCAGCTGCACCGTCTTTGTTGGCACCTGAGAGTAGAATACCCACAACTTTTCCCTGAAAAGCATAAGCTGCTGATGCAAATGTAATGTCAATCGAAGGACGTGAATGGTTGACAGGCTCTTCTGTTGACAGTGCAATTGTGTTAGACACTTCAAGATACATGTGATAATTAGCTGGAGCGAGGTAAACTTTTGAAGATGTAATAAGTATTTTATCCTCTGGCTCAATTACTTTGATTTTTGACTTGATGGACAGGGCTTCGACAAATCCTCCCCGCACATGTTTTAGCCTGTGGAGGCATAGCATAATAGGATGTTTGTAGTCCTTTGGAATATTGTTCAGTATCTGCAGGACTGTCTGAAAGCTACCAGCAGATCCGCCTATTATTATGTATTTAGATGCCATAGTCTGAGTGTCGATTAACGCTTTTTGATATAGATTTTTTCGTTTTTATCAACCTTATTGAGTTTGTCATATAAGACAAAGTTACTGATATTTTCCTTATAACCAATGATTAAATACCCATTCTTAGCCAGATGGTAATATAATATCTCGAGCATTTTGTTCTGTAAGTTTAAGTTGAAGTAAATCATGCGGTTACGGAAAAGAATGAGATTAAATGGATCTATTTCTTCGAGATAATTGGTTATCAGGTCTGTTTTTAGAAATTTTGTGTGGTTAATAAGCTTTGTTGAGAACTGAATTTCAGAGTTTATAATCTGGAAATAGCTAGAGATATCTGCCTGGTCGTTTTGTTTGTATCGTTTGTAATTTTCTTTGGCAATTTCTAATTTTTTCTTTGTATAGAGTCCACTAGCCGTTTTCAGCAGATTAATTTCATAAGGTGATGTGGCGATTATTTTTGACCTGTCCAGAAGATCATTCTCATAGAGCATAACCAATAATGTGTAGAGTTCGTCGTCTGAGGTTATGAAAGGGACCAGGATATTAATTTTACGAAGTTTATCAAGCTGTTTAATTATTGATTTATTAAAGAATCTCCAGAAACCAGGGTCTCTGAACATTTCTGTTGTATCGACTGATATGTGCTCGATGAATTTGTTTTGCAGTCCTGGACTGTCTTTGAGTTTCATAAGCAAGGATTCGATGTCAGAGACATTCCATTTATTGAGGAAAACTTCCAGACGTCGTCGCATTATGGATTGTGCATATTCTGTAAGGTCGATACCAAGAGTCTCTTTTAGATGAGTGGTGAATGTTTTTAAATCGTATGTAGTTATTCTGACCATTTACATTAATTTTTTTGCATAGTAATAACCATGTTTGTGAAAGCTATAACTCTCTGGACCAATGATGCTTTCGTGATATCCAAGTACCAGATATCCAGGGAAGTCCAGGTTGTCGTAAAAGAAGTGTATTACCTTAGACTGTAAAGAGCGGTTGAAATAAATCAGAACATTACGGCAAACAATAATATCAAAATGCTTACCAAACGGATTATCAAGCCTGGTTATATCATGTTTGACAAATTTAGCTTTTTCTTTGAGAAAAGGTTTTACCCTGATAATATCATTCACCGGGTCTATGTCAAAATACTTTGTATATGGGACATTGCGATATTCTTCATAATTATGGGGATTCTTTCTGATGACCTCATCAAAATTCTGAAAATATTCAACATTTAATCTATATGAGTACTGGCCTTTTGTGGCAATGTCAAGCATTTCTGTGTTTATGTCTGTGCCATAGACATTTGCCCTGTCCAGTAGTCCTTCTTCGTTAAGCAGGATAAGCATGGAATATACTTCCTGTCCAGAAGAGCAACCTGGATGCCAGATGTTAATAATTTCGTTATTACGGAGTTTGGGTAATATACGGTAGCGAATAGCATGCCAGACCTTTGGGTCCCGGAAAAGTTCTGTTGTATTGACAGTCAGGTGATTTACTATTTTCTGGATAAAATTAGTATCACCTTCCTGTATTTTATCTATCAGATCATAGATATCCGTTTCAAAGTCTTCTAATAACTTCTCTACTCTACGATAAAAAGACTTTGGAGCATACTGGCTAAAATCGTAGTCTGAATTGTCTTTTATAGCCTTGATAAATCTGTATATGTCATTCTGGTTAAGCGTCAAAGTCTTTGCTTTTTTTGTTGTTTTTTTAGTCCTGTGTGCAATAAAATTAAAAAGAAAATTTTATCCCGCCAATAAAGTTTCGCCCGCTTCCATCTATTGATGATGCAAAGGGGCGGTAGAATGTGTCAAAAATATTATTTATCCCCACATAAAAACTAACATGATGTCTCTGATAGCTAAGTCTAATGTTTACGATCTGCCATGGTAAAAAACCCTGAGATGAAGCCTTTTCTATGTAATCCTCTCCCACAGGGGACAGTTCTGCCAGAGGTTTGGGCCCATTGTATAGATGTGTTAATGTCAGAAGATAATCACCCAATTTTAGCTGGGCAGTGTTTTTGCCAAAATAGGGAGCGATATTAGGAATAGGCAATGTATCTGTCAGGTTGCGTCCTAACGTGTAATTGAACAGAGCTGAGAATTTTATGTATTTCAAGATCCGTCCACCCAGTGGTAGATTGATATTAATGGATGCTGAGAGTCCGTATATAAGAGCCTTTGGTATATTTACTTTTGTTGCCAGGTCATAGCCATCAATCCCTAAGTAAATGCTATCCTGTCCTCTGAGGGTGGTATCTTTCAGAATGATCATATTCCGGAAGTAAGTGCTAAACACAGACAACTGCAAACGCATGTATTGATTTGGAGTCACAGAGTTGAGAATCTCTGCATAATAAGACCTTTCCTGACTGAGATTATCAGTAGGTATTTGTGTGATGAAGTTTTTAAAAGAGATTTTGCCAAAGTCATCGACTACAGGCGTATGAGTATTATATGACATTGTGAGCTTAGCCTGCCACCCGGGAATAGGGTATGTGTCAAAGGACAAGGCAAAAGAGGGTGACCAATACCGCTTGAGCACATGTGTAAAAGTGAGGGGAAACTGTGGAGGTCTATTGGAGAAGTGGGCATCCACAATATGATAATCCAATCGTGCTGCCAGATCTATTATAATCTGTGAGTTGGCCATGTTTCGGTAATGGGCATAAGCACCAAACCATTGTGCATAGGTTCCATTTGTCGGATAACGGGTAAGACCAGGCCATGTAGAGTCGGTCATAATGTTCTGAAAAAAAGCACTTGAGTTCAGATAGTTGTATTTATACTCCAGGCCATAGGCCACGCGTGAAAGACGGAAGACTTTTACAAAATCTGTGGTTAGATTGTAAACATAAAGTTTCTGAATCTGGTGCAAACCAACGGGATTGTTAAACTTACGTGTATAAAGATATTCTTCGCTATAGTGTGCTGACAGGGCAATTGAGGCAAAGTTAAAAAAGCGTCTCTTGCGTTGGATATACAGATATGTGTTGTTAATCATTTTATTAGTTGGATAATATCTGGCAGAGGCATAGCGCAGATGTCCCCTATTCCACTCTGTTGCACTTGTATAAATATCCAGGTCAGATGTGTGTGTCAGGTAAAAGTTAGAAAATAGAAATATTCTGCTCTTCAGCTTGTAGCGAAATTTTTGTAGAATAAAGGCCTGTTTATAGCCTGTACCTAGTTGGCGATATGGATCAGGATTGGCTATCATTGTGTCATGGTCTCCGAGCCATTTAACATAATAAGGATGAAGCCCATAGAGAGAGTCCTCGGAGTGTATGTTAACTCTTTTGTGTCCAGCTACTACGTCTCCATAGTCACTGTATGTAATAGATGTGAAGGAAGAAAAACGATGTGTAGCAAAGCTGACCTGATAATTAGATATCCAGCTTTTGGATGAGGATTCCAGACGATGTGTGGTACTGCCATGTATTAATGTCTTGTATGAGTCACTGAGCATGGGTATTTTGCTGAAATAATGTATCACACCTCCCAGTCCATCAGGACTATAGGCAAGGTATGTGGGATCATAAATCTGCTGAATATTTTGGATAATTGTTTTTTCGAAGTTAAAAGCATTTTCTATCTTGCCATTTTTGTAAAGCTCATTATTCAGGCGCATTCCATCAACTGCCAGCAGTATCTTATTGGGTTCCAGACTATGAAAAATTGTTATTCCTTTTTCGTCTGTTTTGAACATTATTTTTTCTGTGGCATCCTGTTCGTCGTTGTTAAGAGAGAGTGGATTGTCCAGGTTAATGATGTCAATATAAAACGGTAAACCAAACGAATATTCCTTGGCATTTAGCAGCGAAAGCTCAGAATATAAAAGCTGTCGCCCCCGTGGCATTAGCACGATCCATTCATGACGTTCAATCTGCTTCTTGGTCATTATTACTGTCTCGTAAAAAGGATGCTGGAAAACAATAGGTTTGTTATCAGGGAAAATATCAAGGTTGGCTCCCCCCGCATCATTTGTTTCCAGGGTATCCTTGCTACCTTTACAAAAAATTTTTACACCGGCAATACCAAATCTTGTGTAAACATCTGCTACACTTACTTCCTGGGCTGCGAGCGACAAACCGAAAAAAATAGACAATATCAATACCCCAAAAAATTTCACTTCCCCTGATTATTTTGGGAAAAAATTGCAAAATTTGAACCAAACAAAAATATAGACGTTCAATCTAGTCAAAAGGTTTTTGCTATGAAGTTAAAGACTATTAATGCTGGCTATGTCAAGGTAGATGGTGGTGCTTTTTTTGGCGTGGTGCCTAAAGTGCTGTGGCAGAAACTAATGCCAGCAGATGAAAATAATCTTGTGCCAAATATTTTACGTTTGTTACTTATCGACGATGGTGAGCATGTTATCCTCATAGATACAGGACTGGGAAACAAACAGGATGAAAAATTTTTCAAGAATTATCATTGTTATGGTAATCATGACCTCACACAGGTCATCAGAGAAAATGGTTATACACCAGGGCAAATAACAGATGTTATACTCACACATCTGCATGCTGACCACAGCGGAGGAGCTGTTAGCCTCGACAAACAAGGAAATCTGGTACCTACTTTCCCTAATGCTAAATACTGGTTATCTCGCGCTCAGTGGAATCATGCCCTCAATCCAAACCCCAGAGAAAAGGCTGCTTTCTTGCCAGAGAACTATATGCCTTTATCTGACAGAGGCGTATTGCGTATGGTGGATCAAGACACACAGCTATATCCTGGTATTTTCCTCAAACATCGTTATGGTCATACACGGGGATTGCTCTCTGTTCATATTAAGCTAGGGCAGCGCTGGTTAATCTATGCAAGTGATTTCTTACCAACAGCTTATCACATTTATGAGCCTTATATTATGAGTTATGATATATGCGCAGAAAAGACTTTGCAGGAAAAAGCCGAATTTTTTCAATGGATTATTGACAGGAAGCATTGCGTGATTTTTAATCATGATCCCTTTAATGAGTGTGGAATAATCTATCGCGACAAAAAAGGGCACAAGATAAAAGAGACATTCACCCTGGATGAATTCATCAATAGCAAAGATTGAAGGCTGGTAAAGAAACTACAGAACTATGATCTGCGAGTAGGGAGTTTGCTTTAATTAGTGTGATTGGCTTTTGCCCTTTCCATGATTTGCTGAAGCTCTTGTTCGAATTTCTGGCGTTCCACTTCATTGTCCCATTTGATGAGCTTTTTGATTCTCTCAATCTGTTTCTCTTTGTTTACTTCACGGAGGCGGTTAGCAGTCTCGGTGAAATATTGATGTCCTGTGAGAAACTTGACTTGAATCTTGTTCCATTCATTCAGTGAGTCGATTTTACCCTGGGCTTTAAGCTCTTCGTATAAAGTATTTGAAACAGGGATAAAGTCCTGGCGGCCAAGGTAATCCAGATCAGCATCACACATGATTTTTTCGAGCAAATTCTTGGGCTTTGGAGGCAGCTTGGTTGCCAGAATCAGTTCGCATATACGGTCTATCTGTTCCTGGGTATATTTGAATTTAGGCAGATATTCCCGTGCCATCTGACAGCCGTAGTATTCATGATTTTCATACTGGATGATGTGACCAGCGTCATGGAACAGAGCAGCAGTCTTGAGTAAAAGGAGCTCTTCTTCGCTGACACCTTCACCCAGCCCTATGAGCTCAGCCTGGTTAATCACATCTATTGTGTGTTTATAATTGTGATAATAGAGGTAAGGAGGTAGTTCTCGTTCGAGTTTGTCAAGCAGTATTTCCTGTAAATCAGTAAATTGTCTGAGGAGGTATTTCACCTTGAAGGTGTGGTTTGGATAAATACCTTCTGTGTCCTGCGAAAACTCTGGCTTCAGGCGTTTGACATAGTACATGTCAATTTCACCTTCGTATTTAATAGGCAGGGATCCATGTTTTTCGAATTCGAAATATTCTGTGACCAGTACATAGGTATTGGCAGATATATTAATCTTGTCCAGATCGCTGGAGGCAGCCACACGTGTGGCTATGTTAACAGTTTCGCCTTTTATATCATAATTGATTTTCTTTCTACCCCATGCCAGTGCCCGGACAGGACCAGTGTTGATTCCCAGACGTAGCTCCCAGAATTGGAGTTGTTTTTCCTCGTATTCTTTTCTGAGCTGATGAATGTATTTTGCCATTTCCAGGGCAGCCAGTACTACGTCAATAGGGTTAGTATTGTTTTTGACAGGCACTCCACCTGCTACCATGTATGTGTCGCCTATAGTTTTTATTCTCTGTAGGTTGTGTTTTTGAGCGATTTTATTAAACTCATAAAACATCTGGTCCAGCTCATCAATGGCTTCCTGTGTGTTTTTGCTTTCTGCTATACGTTTAAATCCATGAATATCGATAAAAAGGACAGTGGCCATATCAAATTTGAGCTGCTTATCCTGGCCTACATTGGGCCGGGCATTTTCGGGTAAAAATTCGGGGGGTACCTGTGCTAGTATACTTTCCAGCTCTCCGACACGCTGCTGAAACTCTTGTTTTTCTTTGATGTGCTTCTGTAATTCTTTTTCCAGCTCTTGTTTCTCTTTAGTAATTTTGTGAAGCTGGTAGATAAGATCAAGCTCTTTTTGATTTTCGATTGGCATTTATCCTCAGTTATTTAGAGCGTTTGATACATAATAAAAGGTGATAAATTTAATACACAATATAATGAATTTTGAACAATTTTTTAAATATGCAGAACAATTAACCAGTCCTGAAGACGTAATTTTGGCCCAGTTGCGCCGTGAGACTTATCTAAGGACCATTTTCCCGCGCATGATTTCAGGCCCTTTGCAGGGTAAACTTCTGGAATTTATAAGTAAGATCACGGCTCCGCAAAAGATTCTCGAAATAGGCACATACACTGGTTATTCAACGATCTGTCTGGCTCGTGGTCTAAGTGAAAATGGTCAAATGATTACCATAGAAATAAATGATGAACTAGAGCCTATAATTTTCAAGTATTTAAAAAAAAGTAATTTAATTGATAAAGTCAAGGTTATTTTTGGCGATGCTAAGCAAATTATACCAGGACTAAATGGCCCTTTTGACATTGTATTCATAGATGCAGAGAAGAAAAGTTACCTTACATACTATAAGCAGGTTTTTGATAAAGTGAAAAAAGGAGGGATGATACTGGTGGACAATATTTTTTGGAATGGAAAAATTTTTGAGTCTCTGGAGCCATCTGATACTTATACCAGGGGTGTAATTGAGTTCAATGAATTTATTCGTGGTGATGATCGTGTGGAGCGGTTGGTGCTTCCTGTACGCGATGGATTCCTTATCTTGCGCAAGATAAGGAATTAGCTTTGTGTTTATATGCTTTGAAAAGAATTAACCCGAATTATTCATAATAATTCTGACAATTAAGAAACACTAAAAAATTGGGTGATTTTTCCCAAATTTAATTTTTTCTAAATCATCCTGTCCTATTGTTTGGTAGGGTTTTATCTTCAAGGTTTTGTATAAATTTGTGAACAAAGTGAATTAATTTTATAATTTTGTTAACAAATTATAAAAAGAGCTTAGTATGTTACCACAGAGCCAGATGCTTATCGTAATGGTTATTTACATGGTTTTCTTGATTTCCTGGGGTGTGTATCAGGGAATGAAGGTAAAGTCATCGACTGATTATTCTATAGGAGGTCGTGTCTTGCCTGGATGGGCTGCAGCTTTGTCCGAAAGGGCTACGGGTGAGTCAGCGTGGGCATTGCTCGGATTACCTGGCGCTGCTTATGCCACTGGTTTGATGGAGATATGGACAGCCATAGGTTGTGTTTTTGGTGTTATCTTCGCATGGATTGTACTGGCATGGCGTCTGCAGAAGGAGGCCCAGAATTATGATGTGCAGACTTTTACTGATTACCTTGCCAAGCGTCATGCCAGTTATGGTAACCTTATCCGCGTGCTTAGCAGTCTGACTATTGTGTTTTTCTTTTTCTTTTATGTTGGAGCACAGTTTGTTGCAGGTGGTAAGACATTGTTTACAATGTTTCATCTAAAGCCAGAGTATGGCATGCTCATAACAGCTGCTATTATTATCCCATATACGATTTTTGGTGGTTTCAGAAGCGTGGTTTATACTGATGTTGTGCAAGCAATAATAATGATAACAACTTTGATCATTGGACCTGTGGTAGGTTTTATATACATCAAATCGCATCCAGATGTCTACGCTCATTCTATCACAGCAGCTCTCAGAACAGCTGGTCCCAGTTATACTGCTTTTGTCAAGGGAGCTAATGGTTTTCAATGGGGGCTGATTATCTCTGGCCTATCGTGGATGTTTGGGTATTTTGGTGGTATGCCACAACTTACCACACGTTTTATGTCTATCAAAGACCACAGAAATGCAAAGGTAGGACGCAATATTGGTGTAGCATGGACCATAATTGCGTATATTGGAGCCCTGGCTCTTGGTTGGATTGGTATTGCTATTTTTGGGCCAAGTACACTGGCAGACCGTGAGTATGTTATGCCCAGGGTTTTGATGCAAATCTTTCCACCATATCTTGCTGCTTTGTTAATAACAGGTGCTATTGCTGCTATGATCTCTACAGCAGATTCTTTGCTTATTCTTTCTTCAACAGAGCTGGCTGAGAATATTCTTACCTCACGCGAGTCTGATAAGCGACATAAACTCACGGTAGCACGAATATCAACGGCTGTGCTGGCAGTCATTGCTTTGGGCGTGGCTTTCCTGTCACAGAGGTCAGAGGTTATTTCTAAATTTGTTTTTGATCTGGTCAGCTATGTATGGGCGGGAATTGGCGGTACTTTTTCAGTGATAATTCTGCTCTCTTTGTTCTGGAAGCGCTTTAACGGCATAGCTACAATTGCTACCATAATTGTGGGGATAACTTTTACAATAGTGTGGATAAGCACGGGTCTCGAACAGAAGGTGATGACTGCCCGTATAATGACCTTTGTTGTGGCATTGCTGACAGCAGTGATTGTGTCGTTATTAACCGACAGGGAAAAAGTGTGAAATAAGTTTTTTTAAGATATACGTTTGATTAGCTCTGGCGGGGGCAAGGCCAATTTGGCCTTGCCCCCGCCGTATTTTGTGCTGTGCATAACTGTCATGTTTTTAGTAAATTGAATTATTAAAGGTACTGTTTCAAAAAGTGTGTAAGGCGAGCTCTGCGAGAGATATTAAATTTGCAGAAACAAACAATAAAAAAATATAAGAAAATGGAAAGAACGACATTT
>JALVRO010000032.1 GCA_027031265.1 Bacteroidales bacterium
ATAGCTATGGGACTGGTAACAGATGCAGAAACAGGACGTTGGGCTGTATTGTCTGATATTCTGGGAGATGAGGACCACTTGGGCGATATGGACTTTAAAGTCACTGGCACACGTGATGGTCTTACAGCATGCCAGATGGATATTAAGATAGAAGGTTTGAATTATGAGATTCTTGCCAAGGCATTAGAGCAGTCCAAGCGAGGACGTCTTTATATCCTGGACAGGATGCTTGAAACTATTTCACAGCCACGTGAGAACTTTAAACCACACGCTCCAAAGATAGCACGGCTTGAAATTCCAGCAGATATGATCGGGGCTTTGATTGGTCCTGGTGGAAAAGTAATACAGAAGTTGCAATCAGATACAGATACTACAGTGGTTGTTGAACCAGATGAAAATAAAGGTATTGTTACAATTACTGCTAATGATGAACAGGGTTTCCAGAAGGCAGTTGAGTTTGTCAAAAGATTTGCCCAACGTCCTGAGGTTGGCCAGATTTACACAGGCATTGTCAAAGAGATACATCCTAATTGGGCAATAGTAGAGTTTATTCCGGGTATTACAGGACTTTTGCACAAGTCCCAGATTGATTATAAATATGTGACAGATATTAATGAATATATTTCTGTGGGTGACCAAATTAAGGTTAAGCTTATAGAGTATAATAAAGATGAGGGTACTGTACGTCTTTCTATGAAAGCACTCAAGACACCGCCAGAGGATTATGATCCTCAGAGCGATCAGAGGAGGTATAATCGTTCAGGTGATGGACGTCGTTCACAAGGGCATCAGCGTCCACGTTCAGGGCACGGAAATTATCGTCAGCACCGTGGCAGTGATAATCGTTCTCATCATGATGAATAGAGCCTTGGGAGAGCATTCTATAAAAAGACGGCTGCCTGTAAGGCAGCCGTCTTTTTATGTGCTCATCAATAGAATTATTGTTCAGATTCTGGTGTTTTAACCTTAGACTTTTTAGCACCAAATGTTACGCCGAGCGAAACTCTAATAGTTCCGTCTAGAGGACTTATCTGGGCAATAGGAATCAAGTATGAGAAATCAAATGAGAAAGCTGTGTATTTAATACCTACACCAGCCGTGAGGTATTGGCGATTACCTTTGTAAGGATTTTCGTAGAAATATCCGAAACGGCCGAAGATCATGTCTTTGTAAGAATATTCAACTCCAGTGCTGATAGTTATTTCTGCCAGTTTTTCTTTCATTCCGAGTGGCGCATCATAGAGTGAGTGTATAAGGCCGGATATTACAGACATATTTTCTATATCTGTGCCAGCTATGATATTGCCATTATTATCACGTATAGGAGGTGTGGGAACAAGTAGTTTGTTGAAATCTATACCCCAGGCAATTTTGTTGTAATCATTAAGTGAGTATCCGATTACTGAACCGAATCTAAAGTTCGAAGGAATAAAGCTAGGAGGCAGGGCACTACTGTATGAGATTTTAGAACCCAGGTTTGAAAGGAAGACGCCAGCATTTATATAAGCATCTTTACCACCAATAGTTAAATCTTTTGTGTAGTAGAATCCCAGATCACTAGCAAAAGCAATTCCAGGGTGAGTATCGAAGCTACCACTAGAGAATCCACCTGTTATGTTGGAATAAATAAATCTCAGCCCAATAGAACCAGAGATGTTCTCACCAAGTTTTAGGGCATAAGTAGCGTCGACAGAAAATTCATTAGGATTAATTGCAGATAATTCTTCTCCTGTAGCACTAGTGAGAGTAATTGTCCCAACTGTGAAATATCTGATAGAAGCTGCAAAGGCCTGGTTGTCGTTAAGGCGATAAAAACCTACAAGCTGGCTAAGGTTAATACCTGAGGCTATAGCGCGAAGCCATGGAGTGTATGAAACAGCAGCTGCGTATTTTTTATCTAAGAATGCATATTTTGCTGAGTTCCAGTATATTGAATAAATATCAGGACTGGTAGCTACTCCCATATCGCCCAGAGCACCAGCACGGGCGTCTGGAGTAATAGCTAAGAAAGGAACAGCCGTAGAAATTGGTTTAGTATCAGCCAGTGTCAGTGTGTCCTGTGCGAAACTTGCAATACTTATCGCCAGAATGCTGAAAATAAATAGTATTTTTTTCATATTTGTGAAGTTTGGGTTTTGTAATTGTAAACGTTCAATCAAAATTATAATTTTTAAAATAAAAAGAAAATTTTAAATCTTTAAGAGCTTGCCAATCTTTTGAACCGTTTCGCCATTTTGTAGCCGTACTGTTAGAATATACACATATACTCCTCTGCCTATTAGGTTGCCAAATTGGTCTCTGCCGTCCCACAAAATCGGTTCTGAAAGATATGTGTCGCAGGTCATAGTCTGGTTAAATTGCTTGATTAATTTTCCAGAAATTGTGAAAATTTGAAGTGAGACAGACATTGGGCGGTCGATTTGGTTGTGTTCGAAATAAAATATTGTGCTGGTAGTGAAAGGATTGGGGTAATTAAATAAACGGTTTATTATGAGATTTGATTGATCTGTTACTGTAAATTCAATTGTTTTCTCGGAGTAATTGTTTAAAACGTCAAATGCTTTTACAGTTAAAGTGTGTTTGCCTGGTGATAGTTTGTAGAGTTTGTATATGACTTTTCCTTTATTGTTTTGGTCTTTGTCATAAGTGAAATATTGGTTTAGATTGTAAGTCTGTGTGTTGTCAAGTATAAGCTGGATTTGATGACCGAGGCCATAGTCTGTTGTATTGATTCCTGTTTTGTCAGATAGATGGACAATTACTTTTGGGTTTCGGTCAGTGATAGATGGACTGGTAAGTGTGGTGTCATTGAGATATATTTTTATGTGTGGTCCTTGTTTGTCCTTGATTGTGGTATCAGCTTGTCCGCCTATAGGGATAAATTTGTAGCCCATGTATTCTCTTTGACCATCGGTAGCATAATAAATAATTTTCCCTGTGCCATATTGATTGTCAATATCTTTTGGGGTGATAAATTGCAGATTAAAATGGCCATTTTTTACACTTATTTCGCCGCTGTAGATAACATTCTTGTAATCTAGATATTTAAAAGCACCGAATCCATCATTATTAAGTGTGTAATAATATTGTGGTTTATCGAAGATTTTAACTGTCACTGTGCCATTGAACCCGGTCAGTTTATTGCCATTATTATCTGTCACAATGCCGTTAATGTTTACTTTAGATAAGGATTTTATTGTGTCTGGAGTGATGAACAAACTGTCAATTGATTCATCAGGGTATGCCAGACTTAGTGCTGGATCGCCAATTAACAGGAATTCTTTGTTGTAATAGCTGGGATATAGTTGTTTAGTTTTTGTTATTGCTTCGCTAATAGTTATCTTTTTACCTTTTTGTGTGGAAAAGATGTTCTGGAAAAAATAGTTGAGCATGTAATAATTCGTAATTGTATAAGACTCCCGGGCTGTAGTATAAGAAGCAATCAGCCCTCCATTGGGGTTAAAAAGACCGTATTCTACGCCGCTGGGTGAAGATTCTTTCTTGCTATTGTTATAATTATCAAAATGACCAAAGAGGCAGGTGGCTGTTATCATTAATGTCAGTCTGTCCATGTTGTGCCAGTTGCGTACGTCAGAAGATGTGATAACTCGCTCAGAACTTAATACTTGTTCATTACCATGGCCATTGTAAGCCAGGATAAGTGTACCTTGTTCGACGCTATTAGTTATATCCGAGACTGCTTGTGGAAATTCCTCACCAGCAAAAAGTACCTGGGAAGGGTAGGCATCTATGTAAATCTTTTTTATTAGAAATTGGGGATAAAGATTGGTCATGTTATTGCTTACCTGCTCAAGCTGCTCCATAAACAGGTTTTGTTCGCCGTCATCAGCCACGACAGTTACGTTTGCTTTCCAGATTGATTTAGCCTGATGGCGTATATATTGTTCTATTTTGTCGGCAATCAGATTAGCCTGTTCTGGTGTCTGAACCGGGATTCGTCCGATGTTGACATCAAGGAATCCTTGTGTTTCCCCTTCGTTGTCATCTAATAGGCCGAAGAAATCGTCGCTAACAATACTTAGTATTCCATTGGTATTAAGGGAGTTGAGGGTCTGGTATGTGGGGATAAAATTTGGATTATTCTTATCTGGTTTGTTTTTGTAAGAACCATCGCCGAAAAGGAGCACCCATTTGAGTTGTGAATGTGGTTTGAGATAAACAGAGCGGATAAAGTTGCGAATAGCCACAGCATCTGGTATGCCTGAGGAGAACTCATTATAAACTTGCTGTGTGGTTACGACTTTGACATTAATATTGTCGTATTGTTCATGAAGCTGGGCTATTTTGTTAGCGCCCTCCAAGAAGTCAGGGTATGTTATAATTAGCATTTGAGTAGAGGCAGGTATGGCATGGAGATTTTGATTTGATATAATGCCGAGAAATTTCCCTTTAATGACGGGTGAGAGTGCATCGTCAGGTGTGAAAGCTATAAACTGTCGAAGAGTATCTGTGGATGCTATTAACCACGCCTGGCCGTTGTTTATCTGGAGGGGCATTTGTTTGGGTTGTGTGGATGATGTTATGTCCCATACAATCATGTCGTCTGGAGCGTTGTGAATAATGAATTTTGTTTTGTTCCCTGCTCCGGTCACATCCAGATTAGCAAAAATAGTTTGACCGTCATAAAAAAGGCGGCGTTTGGCATTGATGGTTAAGTTGTCCAGTGCACCACGGGAAGAAGACTGTAAGCCACTATATTTTATTGTTAAAGATGCTTTATTGTCTGTAGGTGTGAAATTTAAGTAACCAGTTATTATTTTTCCATAGTCTGTACCATGAATACCGGATATTTGAGGGATATTCACTGTGTTGGTGTAATTACCAGAAGATAAGGTCACGGAAGTAGTGATGTAGCCTCTACCCATGAAGACCACCCTGGCTTTTGCTGGCATTGGAAGGATAGAGTCGGTTTTGAAGGTATAGGTTCTCGATGTATTATAGTAAAAGTCTACATCAAACCACATCCTGCCTGATTTGAGGTAATTATGTAATGCATACCCCCTGAATCCGTGCCAGTCGTAGTAATCTGCGGTTTGAGTGAAAGAGGCTGGTTCCTGTGAGGTTTTGATATTGTTGTCCATACCTGTATTCACGTCGGATAGGAAATAATAAGCTGTGTCACTGTAGTCATGTTCATTTAGCAAGAATATATTTTCTGTACTATCCCAGTACCATATATTTGAGCCTTTAGCAAAGAAATAGATGTAATTGTCTTTGTGGAGCGTAGAGTTTTCTATGAGGCCATCTGGCGCATACTTGTTGTTGTAATACGGCAACTGCCCAAAATCATTACCAAAGACACGCACACGGGAAGGATTGTCAAAGCCCAGAAGCCGTAAAGTGTCATAATGTATTCTATAGACACCCGTGGCAGGAATACCAATCTTTACCCAGTGTCCCGAAGCCATGACCGAGGAGGTAGCAAATTTGTGATGGTGTGTTTTTTTTGTGTTTGGTTTGAGTGTGATTTTTAGCTTAAAGGACTGTAGAAGATAGATAGTGTTTGCGGTTTTCTTAACTGGTAATATTGTGATTAAAAGCTTGTTCTGACCATGAGCTTTATAGACCTGTGTCGTGATTTTTATGTCATTGGGTATGATATTTTTAGCCTTTAGAGGATAGGGGGATGTGTGTTTAATAAATTTTTTTTCCAGGATAGTGACTTCTGGTGTAAAGTCTTTTTGTAGATCAATGATTTTTGTGTAATATGGTAATAGATAAGCGTCCTGATAGACGGCTCCTTCGAAGTTGAGAAAGTAAAATTTTTCAATTTGTTTTCCGTTTCTAAGAATGTATGATTGGACTGGATTCCAATTTATGATGTCATTAATAGTTATCTGGGCAGAGCCAATGAAGCAAAGAAAGAGCAAAATAATTATTGTACTGATAGCTTTTCTCATTTCATTGAATTTTGTGGTTAAAGCGCAAGATATTAATTTTTCACAAAGTTATTATTTTAAAGAATTTATTAATCCATCTTTTGTTGGACTTGATAATTGTAGCCATATTGGTGTTAATGAACGAAGCATTGCTCTCGGTTTTGGGGGAATTAATACAGTGCGAGCAGGTCTGTCAGGCTTCTATCCCAACATAAATAGTGGTTTTGCCTTGCTACTAAACAATGAGAAGCATCCGGATAATATCATTAACGGTTTTACTTTACGATTAGCTTATGTGTACAAGATAAAAATTTCTGATAAACTGCGTATAATACCATCTGTAGGGATAGATTATAGCCAGAGGATAATAAATCCTGGTCATATTGTTTTTCCTTCTATGATTGATCAATGGGGAAGTGTGGGTAGTGTTAATTATTCATCTTTGCCAGACAGAAATCTCAGGTATATGGGCCTGGATTTATCATTATTAGCAGCACTTGGAGGTTTTTATATGGGAGCCATGGTGAAAAATGTCGTGATTTACCAATTAGGTGGTAATAGTTTGATAAATAAGGGTTTATCTTTTGTTATGGGGTATGATTATTTTTCTGGTAGTGTAAAAAAATATTCTTTCATTCTTAACGTTAAAAAAACACAACAGGTTGTGGAAAGTAATATATCTTTCAGCTGGTTTTTGTCAAAAAATTTTTCATTATCGGCAGCAGTGCAGGGGATTAATCTTAATGGTGTAATAGCTTCTTTTACAGGGGTTTATAGGAAAGGGCGATTTGATTGGTTATTTAGTTATGGTTTTAGTGCATCGCCTATAGCATTTTCGGTGTATGAGGTAGGTGGGCGTTATAAATTTAATTGTAAAAAAAGTGCTCAGAAAACAATAAATTGTCCTGCATATCAGTTTTAATTTAAAGTTTGAAAGTTAAGTTATTTTTTTCTTACTTTGTTTTTTGATAACAATCTAAAAGCAATAAAAATACATTATAACCATGAAAGTCAAACGCAGTTTTGCAATTTTCATACTTTTATTGATTGTAGCATGGACTTTCCAGGCATGTAAGCAAAGCAGAACTAAGTTACCTCGTCGTTCTGGTCAGTCTTCAAAGACAGGCTGGTATTACAATGATCCAAAGTGGGGAGGTTTTGAAGTAATCGATTTTACGGACCAGGAGACAGGTCCAGGCCTGGTATTCATCGAGGGAGGTACATTTGTTATGGGTAATCCTGAGCAGGATATTACATATTCTTGGGATGCAATGAAACGCAGGGTAACTATTTCATCATATTACATGGATGAGACAGAGGTTTCCAACCTGGATTATCGTGAATATCTACACTGGCTGGCACGTGTTTTTGCAGATTATCCAATGATTTATAAAAAAGCTCTTCCAGACACACTTGTTTGGCGTCGTCCACTAGCGTATAATGAGCCATTTGTAAAGTATTATTTCCGTTATCCAGCATTTAATGATTATCCAGTAGTGGGGGTTACATGGGTTCAGGCTAATAATTATAGTTCATGGCGTACAGACCGTGTAAATGAGAAATTGTTGATAGATGCCGGAGTCATGGAGTTTGATGATCAGCAAAGCGGTCCAAATAATTTTAACACAGAGGCTTATCTGGCTGGCCAGTACGAGGGACAGAGCAAAGGAGCATTGACAGACCTGGAGGGTAATGAACGTCATGCTAGACTGGAAGATGGCATTCTCCTTCCACGTTACCGTCTCCCTACCGAGGCAGAATGGGAGTTTGCTGCTTATGCTTTGATTGGTAACACACAGGATGAGCGAATTTCCCTTGGTAGGATTTATCCTTGGAATGGTCATTTCTTACGTAACCCAGATCGTGCATATCGTGGCCTGTTCTTGGCAAACTTTAAGCGTGGACGTGGTGACTATATGGGTGTAGCTGGTTATCTGAATGATGGTTATGCTCCTACTGCTCCAGTAGATGCTTTTTGGCCAAATGATTATGGTCTTTACAACATGGCGGGTAATGTCAATGAATGGGTACTGGATGTTTATCGTCCACTTTCTTATATGGACTTTGATGATTTTAACCCGTTCCGTGGTAATGTGTTTAAGACAATGGTACGTAATAAGGATGGAACATTTGTCGAAAAAGACAGTCTTGGCCGTATGCGTTACCGTCTAATGGGAGAAGACCCTTCCAAGTATGGCTCGGATATGACTGCCGAAGATGTTAAGCATGAACTTCAGAGATATAATTATCACAAAGCAGACAACCGTAATTATCTTGACGGGGATCTGGCTTCCACAATTGGTCCGAACTGGTCACCTGATCAGGCTGATGAATACAAGGGTACAGCGTCTATGTACAATTACAAGGGCTTTGATGACAATCATACAGGTGCTACTTCTTTGATATCTGATGAATCACGTGTTTACAAAGGAGGGGGCTGGAGAGACCTGCCTTATTGGTTGGTGCCTGGTACGAGACGATTCATGGATCAGAATCGTAGTACTGATGACATTGGTTTCCGTTGTGCTATGATACATGTTGGTAAGCCGTCATCTTATTAATAATCCCTTTTGATTTGCGAAAGGAGGTGCCTGTCAGGCACCTCCTTTTTTATTTTTTAAATGACAAAACGTCAGTTTTTGCTTCCTGGTATACCAATTGCAGAGTGATTATCAATGAGTAAATTCAGAAAAAAACATAAAGCTATGATCAAAGAAGGTAAGATCGGAGTAACGAGTGAGGATATATTCCCAATAATTAAACAGTTTCTTTACTCAGACCAGGAGATTTTTCTGCGTGAATTAGTTTCTAACGCAGTTGATGCCACACAGAAGCTAAAAGCACTTGAACGAACTGGAGAGTTTAAGGGAGAACTGGGTGATCTGACGATTAAGGTTAAAATTGATAAGGAAAAGGGCACTTTGACAGTATCAGACCGTGGTATAGGTATGACAGCAGAGGAAGTGGATAAGTATATTAACCAGATAGCTTTTACGAGTGCTAATGAGTTTCTGCAGAAATACAAGGACAAGATTGATAGCATAATAGGTCGCTTTGGTCTGGGGTTTTATTCAGCTTTTATGGTTTCAGACAGGGTGGAACTGATTACAAAGTCATGGAAAGAAGATGCTCCAGCAGTTAAGTGGACGTGTGAAGGTAAACCAGAATTTAAGATAGAGGAGGCTCAGAAAGATGATAGAGGCACAGACGTTATTCTTTATATCTCAGAAGATGCTAAAGAATATCTGGAAGATAGCCGTATCGAGGGATTATTAACCAAATACAGCCGTTTCTTGCCTATACCAATAAAGTTTATTACAAGTACAGGAAAGGAGATAACTATTACAGAAGAGCCCCTGTGGAAAAAGAATCCATCAGAACTGAAGCATGAGGATTATATTGAGTTTTATAAAAAGCTATATCCGGACTCATTCGAGGAGCCATTATTCTATATTCATTTGAATGTTGATTACCCATTTAATCTGACAGGGATATTGTATTTCCCAAAAATCAGATCAAATCTGGAGATTCAGAAAAACAAGATTCAGCTTTATGCTAATCAGGTGTTTGTAACAGATTCTGTGGAGAATATAGTCCCAGAATTTTTAACCCTCTTGCATGGAGTGCTTGACTCTCCAGATATACCACTTAATGTTTCCCGTAGTTATCTCCAGACAGATGCTAATGTTCGCAAGATTTCGAACCATATCACAAAGAAAGTAGCAGACAAACTGCATGAGATTTTCAAGGAGAACCGCAAAGAGTTTGAGGAGAAATGGGATGATCTGAAGCTGTTTATACAATATGGTATGATGACAGACGAGAAGTTCTATGACAGGATGAAGGATATTTATCTGGTTAAAAATGTTGATAAAAAATATTTCACACTTGACGAATACAAGGAGTTGATCAAGGATAACCAGACAGATAAGTACAACACATTGATTTATCTTTATGCTACGGACCCAGAAGAGCAACATTCATTCATACAGGCAGCTAAAGACAAGGGTTATGATGTATTACTTTTTGATGGTAGCCTGGATATTCCATTCGTAAACTTCCTTGAACAGAAACTTGAGCAGGCCCGTTTTGCAAGAGTTGACTCTGATATTATTGACAATCTGATAAAAAAAGAAGACAAGACTGAGGTAACCCTGGATGCACAGACACGTGACGAATTGGCAGTGGTCTTTGAGTCAGCTGTACCAGCAGAACTGGGAATATTTACAGCACAGTTCGAAGCTATGGGCAAAGAGCAGTTGCCTGTGACCATAACACAGAGCGAATACATGCGTCGAATGAAAGATATTGGTATGCTGGGCGGTCCGCATATTAGTCTTTATGACAATTTACCAAATAATTATAATCTGGTTATAAATACAGACCACAGCTTGATAAATAAAATTATAGAGGATATTAACAATTCGCTGGGGGAAAAACTACAACAATTACATGATAAGAAAAAGGAACTTCAGCAGCAAATCGATTCTCTGAAGCAGGAACATAAGGATAAAAAGGAAGATGAGATACCATTCACCGAACGTGAAAAGCTAGATAAGCTCAACAAGGAACTTGAAGAAGTAACCAATGAGATAAGCAAGTTATTGAGGGAGTATGCAAAAAATAGTAGTCTGGTTAAGCAGATTGTTGACCTGGCATTGCTTTCGCGCAATATGCTCAAAGGTGAGAAACTAACTGATTTTGTTAAGCGTAGTGTGAAGTTTATTGAATAATACGGACATGATTCTCAGTGTGCTTCAAAGAAGATATGCGGCCCTACGGCCCGCATATCTTCTTTGGGTTTAAATCAAATTCTCGTCTATACGTAGTCCGAACACAAGCACGTCGTCCACTTGCTGGTTGTCTCCTTTCCAGCGATTGAATTCTTGTTTTATTATTGTGAATTGATCATTCACAGGTAGGTGGTATAATTTGCGTAGTAATGAAAGGAAACGGAGTTTTTTGTATTTTTTATTGTCCTTACCACCGAATTGATCTAAAAAACCGTCGGTAGTGATGTAAATCATATCGCCATGATGAAGCTTTACAGTGTGGCTGTGGAAAGATGATCTTTCGTGCATGTCATAGCCAATAGTACTCTTATTGGCATGGAGGGTTATGATGTCAATATCGTTTTTTGATTTGTTTTTGCGTAAGATATAGAGAGGAATGTATGCTCCAGCATATTCCAGTGTTTTGTTGGCAAAGTCAAATATGCAGAATGCCAGGTCTATTGAGTCTCTAGCTTCGTCTTTTTTACCTCTTTGACGGAGTATGAGGGATATAGTTTCTTTGAGTTCAGAAAGGAAATAGCTAGCATTAATAGTTTTTAGTTTTTCGCTTACGGCGTTGAGAGCCATTGTGCCAATAACACTCATAAAAGCTCCGGGTATGCCATGTCCTGTGCCATCTGCTATGGCAAAGAGTATTTTGCCTTTGTGTGCTCGTGCCCAGAAAAAGTCTCCGCTAACAATATCGCGCGGTTTGAAGAATATGAAGTAATTGTTGTAGAAGATCGCCTTGAGGAAGATTCTCATAGGTAGTAGAGCTTGCTGTATTCTCTTGGCATATTGTATGGAACTGATGATTTCTTTGTTTTTTTGTGCAAGTTTTTCTTCTGCTTTTTTTAGTTTGGTGATGTCTGTCTGTATGACAACCACGTTTTCGATGTTGTTGTCGGTGTTTTGTATAGGCGAAAGGGTTGTCTGAAGCCATAGAATCAGGTCATTGAAAAGCATAGAGACAATAAAGGAGAAGGAACGCTTTTCTTTTATTGTTTTTAGATAATAGTGCTTGAAATCAGGACTTTGTCTGAAAAGATTTTGTAGCCATTTTTTAGAGGCTTGTCTATCGTTGAGATAATGAAGATCAAAATTGGTTTTTTCGATAAAGGCTTTATTGGCCCAGGTAATTTCTTCATTATTATTTATGAAAAAGATCAAGTTATCTGTGGATTCTATAGCAATTGAGAATTGCCGTAGCTTACGGATGGTGCTACTAAGAATTTCGGCATTAGTTTGTAGCTCTTCTTGTTGCTGGATAAGTTTTTCTTGCTGTTTGAGTAATTTGAGGTTTTTTTGTGCTAACTCTTCCTGTTGTTTTCTGAGCTCCTTGTTTAGTTCCTGGAGAAGTTGGTTTTTTCTCTGGAGCTCTTTTTGCTGTATACGGATCTTTGTGGAATTGATTATATACTCTGTGATGTCGTTTTCTATGGCTATTATTTCGTATACTTTGCCATTTTTTATCAAAGGAGAGATAGTGGTCTGAAGCCAAATTTTGCGGTTGTTGAAGATATGGAAATTAATATAACGTACTGTTTTTTTCTCATTAACCAATTTCAAAACCTCATTAATTTTTCTATAGGTTGAAAGGTCTTTGAGATTCTTTCCAATAGTTTCGTGTGAGAGATTGTATATTTCCTGGCAGGTTTTGTTGAACCACAGTATTGTTCCATCTGGTTTTGTGACAAAGATTGAGTTTTTAGACAGATATGTGGCAATATAAAGTCTCTGGAAATAAGTGAAGCGTTTTTGAATTTCTCTGTGTGCCCGTTCTAAATCTTGTTTTTGTTTGTTAAGCAGGATGTTCTTTTTTCTAAGCCTTGAGCTCAGGTAGAATGTAAAAAACAAGAAAGCGAACAGGACGAGGCTAAATATTATTAGTACTGTATTGTATTTCTGTGATAGTTTTAGCTTCTGTTTGATTAGAGATTTTTCGAGTTCTGATTTAGATTTTTGTTCTATACTGTTGAGGATATAAATCTGGTTACGTTTGACAATGGAGTCTTCTATCTGGCGGTATTTGTCAAGATACCTGAAAGCCAGTTGATAGTTAGAGACTTTTTTGTACAGATGAGAGAGATAAAATGCATTGATTTGCAAATAATAATAATTTTGAATGCTGGCGAAAATGTGATATGATTTTTTCAGGTATATTTCAGCTCTTTTGTAATCTTCTATTTTAAGATAATAGCGTCCCAGGTGTAAATATGACAGAGCCAGGCGGAGCTGGTCTTTTGACTTTAATCTCAGGTTATATGCAATGAGCAAATATTTATATGCCTGGTTATATTTTTTCTGTGCCAGGTATGTAATGCCTAGCAGGTCGTATACATCTGAAGTTAGAAGAACATTTTCTTTGGGGATAAGAGAGAAAGTTGATTTGAGGACAGTGGCAGCTGAATCCGGAAGATGCTTTGTGATAAGTATTTTGGCCAGAAGTAAGTTGCTCTGTATCTGTGTTGTAGATTGATGTGCGTTTGATTTAGCCTTTGAGAGATATTTTTGTGCTTCGTCCAGCAGATTAAGTTCTGATAATAATTCTGCTATACGTATATAGGCCATTGTCATATACGATGTGTTGTAGTTGCGCGACAGTTCTACTATCTTGAAGTAGCTTTCAAAGGCGTTTTTGTATAACCCCTGGTAAGAGTATATTTGTGCTATTTTGAAGAGAACTTTTATTTCGTTTTCCTTGTCTTTGACGTATTTAAAATTTTTGAGACTGTAATAGTAATTAGACAGGGCTTGATAATATTGGTTGCTCAGGAAATAATTGTCTGCCAGGGCTTTATATGCTCTGGCGGTTCGGTGTTTATCATTGAGGTGGTGACTGACTGTGATAGCTTTGATGAAATAGTCACGGCTGATGTTATATTCGTAAAGTTTTTGATGAAGTTCACCTAATTTAAGATAAGTTTGATAGAGGTCTATCCAGTAAAGTTTGAAGTTTGATGTATCAATGATTCTCTCGAGTATATTTTCTTTGAGCAAAAGGTAGCGGATAGCATTGCTGTATTTGCTGAAGGACTCATAAATCTGGCTGCTGAGATCATAGACAAATATTTTGTCATTGGGATCAAGACTACAGCGCAGGGCTTTGTTAAGAAGTTTGAGGGCACTAGCATTATTGTGGGCTAAAAATTCTTGTTTAGCCTGGTCTATAAAAATTAGGCAGCTATCATCATTTTTAGCCAGAAGATTAAAACTTAAAAGAGTGAATATTATGAGCAGTACCCTTTTCATTTTGTTAATTAATAAGGTTTAGGTGCTCGCATAATTCTGCTAATATTTTTGCTGTGGCCCCCCAGATAAAAATGTTTGAATAATTAAATCCTTTTACTCTGAGAAGCTCTCCATGTACTATTAAGTCTTTTTCGACCAGGTGGTTTTCAAGGTTTTTTATGTAGCTCAGAGGAATAAAATAGTAGTTTTTTATTTCTGATGAATTAAGGTTTATCTGAGGCTGTTTGTTTATCCAACCAACGAAAGGCTGCACAAAAAAGTTACTTACAGGGATGTAAATAGGGCTTAGCCGTCCAAGAATTTCTATTTTATTCTTAATGCCTAGCTCCTCAGATGTCTCACGAATGGCTGTCTTTTGTAAGCTGAAGTCATACCATTCTTTGTGTCCTCCAGGCAGGGCTATTTGTCCACTGTGTGGTGTGCCGTCCTGGCTGCGTTCCTCTATAATAGTGAAAAGCTCTCCCTTATCATCAGGGAAAATCAGGGCAAGCACAGCACTTTTTTGTGGCCGTCTCTCGTGTTTAAAATTCTGTGGCAGATTGACTTCTAGTTCTTTGAGCAGACGGGAAAATAAGATACGGTTCCTTCTGAGGGATTGTTTTATTTTACGCTTTTGTTTTAGCAGCTCTTCGTTCATTGAATTGTTTTTATGTTAATCTATAAAAAATCTTACAAAGTTTAGACCACACAACAATTTTTTATGTTTTGCGTTTCTTTTTTTTCGCTGCTGGGAACAACACATTATTAAGTATTAGTCTGTAACCAGGCGAATGAGGGTGGAGGTCAAGATTTGTTGGAGGATCGCCAACAAGATGCTGGTAATCCTCAGGATCATGCCCTCCGTAAAAGGTCCACATCCCTTTTCCATAAGTCCCGTGAATGTATCTGGCTTCGTGTGCAGCTTTAAATTCCCCCATTATTAGCACACCTGGTTTTATTTTGTCCTCATTAAAGGCTGTGGTCTGTCCCATAAAACCATGAATAATCCTGGTATGGTTCTGGCAAAGCATTGTAGGTACAGGATCCCATTTGGCTGAGAAATCAAACAGTGTGAAGTAATCCTGGTCCTGTGTGACATGCCGGATATTTGTGACGTCAATATTAGAGAATTCATAAACATAAGGGTCAAGTATGACTTTGAAGTTGGTAAAAGCAAGGGTTTGTGAATAATCCAGCTTTTGATTGGCCTGTGGGTCTGCAGGGTCTCCGTCAAACATGGCCGGACAGATATCAGTGTTCTGTGCAGCCAGGGCTATGTCATAAGTATCAGTAGCAGAACACATTGCAAAGAGAAATCCCCCGTTACGCACATATTCTTTGATTGCCCTGGCTACTGCTAGTTTGAGCTGTGACACCTTCTGAAAACCCAGCTTATGAGCTTCTGCCTCGGCTTTGGTTACCTGGTTTTGATACCACTGTGTGTTGTGATAAGCAGCCCAGAATTTACCATATTGACCTGTGAAATCTTCGTGATGGAGATGTAGCCATTGATATTTGGACAGGTCTCCGCGCAGGACTTCTTCGTCATAGATTCTATCATAAGGTATCTCTGCATAAGTCAGGACAAGCATTACAGCATCATCCCACGGCTGATAAGTATCTGGTGCATATACTGCAATCTTGGGTGCTTTTTCGAGCTTGACTTTGTCCATATTCACATCTGGACGGGCAATATAGTTGAAAATAGCTTGCTTCTGCGACCCTGAGATTAATTCATAGTTTACTCCCCTGATGATGCAGATATTTTCTAGCTGTGGATTATCTTGCATTATAAAGCTGCCGCCTCTGTAATTAAGTAGCCAGTATGCTTCGATACCATTTTCGAGAGCCCAATATGTCACGCCATAAGCCTTGAGATGGTTGGTTTGTTTGTCGTCCATCGGGATAAGTAGCCATGTGGCCAGAGCATTGTAGGCCATTAGAATTATTAACACCAGAAAGGTAAAGCGTTTCATAACATTAATTTTTAGACATCTAATAATACTTTAAAGTTGTGTAAAAAAATTTTTATTTTAGCTAAAAAAACAAATTAAGTATGGGACAGACGATTATTGAAAAGATATTGGCTAATCATTCTAAATATGACCAGGTAAAGCCAGGACAGATCATAGAAATCATAATCGACACACGGGTAGCAAGGGATTTTGGTGGTCCTAATGTGGTCAAACACATAGAAGAGCACGGTTTGCCTATAGACGACCCTCACAAAACCTTTTTTACTTTTGACACTAACCCCACAGGTTCAGATCCGAAATATGCAACCAACCAGCATATCTGCCGGAAATTTGCCCGTAAGCACGGAATTAAAGTCTTTGATATAAATAACGGTATTGGTACACACACACTGATCGAACTTGGATTGGTATGGCCCGGAGCCACAGCTGTTTCGACTGATTCACATGCAAATATTCTGGGAGCTGTAGCTGCCTTTGGCCAGGGTATGGGAGATAAAGATATTGCTGCAATATGGGCTTATGGTAAGACATGGTTCAAGGTACCAGAGAGTGTAAAGATTATTCTCAACGGCAAGAGGCCAGAGGGTATCACGGCAAAGGATATTGTACTGAATCTATTGCATCGCTTCGGTGCTAATTCTTTGCTGGGTAAAGCAATTGAAATCTACGGAGAGGAGGTGGATAAATTTACTCTGGATGAGCGCATCACAATAGCTTCTATGGCTACTGAGATGGGCGCAATTATTCTGTTCTTTGAGCCTAATGAAAAGATTTACAAGCATTTTGAGATGCGTCTGGGCCGTCAGGTTGATAGAATTTTTGCAGATCCAGATGCTAATTATGCAGAGACTTATGAACTGGATTTCAGTAAGTTTCAGCAGATGGTGTCTTTACCGGGCAAACCACATGCAGCAGTCAATATACTGGAGGTCAAGCGCAAAAAGATTGACTCTGCTTTTATCGGAAGTTGTACAAATGGTAGAATAGAGGACCTGAGAGCCGTTGCACAGGTATTGAAAGGTCGTAAAGTGGCACCAGGTGTCGTGCTAAAGATTGTTCCATCGACAGACCGTGTATGGCAACAGGCCCTGGACGAGGGGCTGATTAAGATTTTCAAGGAAGCGGGCGCTCTGGTTTCAAACCCTGGCTGTGCTGGTTGTGCGGCTGGTCAGGTGGGTATGAATGGCCCTGGAGAGATAACAATTAGTACAGGTAACCGTAATTTCCCTGGTAAGCAAGGTAAGGGTGAAGTTTACCTGGCATCACCAGTAGTAGTGGCAGCATCGGCTGTTGCAGGCTATATAACAACAGTAGAAGATATACCTGCTGAGCCAGCAGTGCCGACGCCAGAGGATGAGGTGCACAGGCAGAGGCGCACACAGGAACATATTGAACGAAATAAACGCATAGAAGCCGAAAAGCCAACAGAAATAGAGGGACGGGTATGGCTTATCATGCAGGATAATATTGACACTGATATGATTTATCATAATAAGTATTTGCCAATTACTGATATTAATGAGATGGGGCAATACATATTTGACAATCTCGAAGGTTATGAGGACTTTGCCAAGAAAGTGCAGAAAAATGACATAGTTGTTACAGGAAAGAATTTCGGTAGCGGTAGCTCGCGCCAGCATGCTGTGGATGGTTTCCTGGCTCTGGGTGTGGGAGCTATTCTGGCACAGTCATTTGGAGCCATATACGAACGCAACGCTATAAATTCTGCATTGCCTATTCTTACTTATGATCCTGAGATGCTTGAAGAGCTGGAGCTAAAGGATGGTGACCGCATAAGGGTTAATTTCGTTACAGGTGAGGTTGAGAATTTACGTAATGGTAAGAAGTCAAGGGTAAATCCTTTCTCAGAAATTCAACTTGAGATATATAAAAACGGTGGTTTGTTCTAACAAATAAAATATATTTACAATGAAACGTTTTCTTGTGATTTTGTTCTTTTTACCTATGGCTGTGGTGGCTCAGGTAAATTTGTGGGTCAATCAGATACCTGATACACTTTACCAGGACAGGGAGTATACTGTGAGGCTCAATATCAGTACTTCGAGTGATTTTTCTTCGTTAATGATAAGTATAGCCAGGCCCAGGGGCCTTGAGCTTACAGATATACAGGGGCAGAATGCAAAGGTTTATTATTATGCAAATGTGGTAAATCTTGTGTGGGATGGTTATAAAAAAGAAAAGCCAAAATCTGTTGTAGTTCGATTCAAGGTTAAGAAAGAAGATATGTTGCCTGGCTTTTTTCAGCTACACTTTGTTGCCTCCTATTTGATTAAT
The DNA here is from genome assembly GCA_027031265.1 of Bacteroidales bacterium. Taxonomy (GTDB): domain Bacteria; phylum Bacteroidota; class Bacteroidia; order Bacteroidales; family S143-33; genus S143-33. The sequence goes on from JALVRO010000032.1 coordinate 18,175, forward strand.
GGATTAAAGGGTGAACAATTGGCTGTGTATAAATATGTTTTGAGAAGGAAAGGAGATAAGTTGTTGTATGTGCTTGAAAATCAATAGGATTATTAAGTGGTTAATATTCAAGTAAAAAAACTCGTTAAATTTTTAGTTATTCAATTAACTTTGATTAACTTTGCCATGCAAATAAAAAGTAATCACTGTTTTGGGATTTTCTCAAAACTGACTATTTTTGTAAGCCGTTTTAAATAAACAATAAAACTAATGAAAAATGACAAAAGCAGATCTTGTAAACGAAATTTCTAAGAAAACAGGGATTGAAAAAGTTCTCGTAAAGGAAGTTATCGAAGCTTTCATGGATTCTGTTAAACAAGCTCTTGTAAATAAGAACAATGTATATTTGCGTGGATTTGGTAGCTTCATTATTAAGAAGCGTGCTAAGAAGACAGCTCGTAACATTTCTAAGAACACAACTATTATTATTCCAGAGCACTACATCCCGGCTTTCAAGCCTTCTAAGGCATTTTTGAGCGAAGTGAAAGAGAAAGTTAAATAAGAAAAAACTAAATAGTCATGCCTAACGGAAGAAAACGTAAGAGACATAAGATGGCGACTCACAAACGCAAGAAGAGACTACGTAAGAATCGACATAAGAAAAAGAAGAGATAACCGTTTGTGAGTTCATGACATAGCATGCTGTTTTTCAGCGGATAATGCTAAGGGATTAGGGGCTACCTTTTAAGGTAGCCTCTATTGTTAAAAATTAAAGATTATAGTGCTGTGGATAACGTGAATAGAGAAATAATAATAAAGACAGACAAAGACCACATTTATATTGCCTTGCTTGAGAACGGAAAACTGACAGAGTTTGTTAAAGAGTCTAATAAAAAACAATTTAATGTCGGTGATTACTACGTGGGCAAGGTCAAGAGAATAATGAATGGTCTTAATGCTGCATTTATAGATATTGGTCACGAAAGAGATGCTTTCCTTCATTACCATGATCTGGGTCCTCAATTCCCCACATATAAGAAATATATTCGCACAGCAATAAACCAGCCAAAGAATCTCAAACCTCTGGAAGAAATTACACTGGGACGTGAGCTAAATAAATTCGGTCGTATTTCTGATGCATTGATAAGCGGAGAACTATTGCTGGTCCAGATATCCAAAGAAGCTATTAACAACAAGGGTCCAAGGCTCACCACAGAGGTAACCATACCTGGACGGTATCTTGTACTGGTGCCATTTTCTAATAAAGTCTCTGTATCTCAGAAGATCAAGAACAAGGCAGAAAGAGAGCGTCTCAGGCAAATAATGTTTAGTCTTAAACCTAATAATTATGGAGTTATTGTCCGTACAGCAGCACAGGGTAAGGGCTCTGCTGTTTTTCATAACGAGCTCGAGGATCTGCAGCAAAGATGGGAGAATATTGTCAAAAAATCAGCTGGAGTTAAGGGCCCTCAGCTTATAGAGAGCGAGATAGACCGTATATCAGCATATTTGCGTGATGTGTTGAACAATACTTTTAACGCTATATACGTCGACGACCAGAATCTGTATTACGAGATCAAGGATTATTTATCAGAAATATCACCCGGCAGTCAGAAAATTTTGCGTTATTATACAGGAAAGGCTGATATTTTCGAATATTTCGATGTAGACAAGCAGATAAAACGCAGTTTCCAGAAGGTTGTCCCTCTCAAAAAAGGCGGTTACCTGATAATCGAGAAAACAGAGGCTCTCTATGTTATTGATGTTAATAGTGGAAATAAAACAGGAGCAAAGCTGGACCAGGAGACTAATGCTTTTCAGGTTAACCTTCTGGCTGTCGATGAAATTGCCCGTCAGCTACGTTTGCGTGATATGGGCGGTATCATTGTGGTTGATTTTATCGATATGCATGACCAGGCGCACAGGGAGGCTGTTTATCAGAAGATGAAAAAGGTCATGCAGAATGACAGGGCCAAGCATACTATTTTACCTCTCACAAAGTTTGGACTGATGCAGATCACACGCCAGCGCATACGTCCAGAGATAGGTATTATTCATTATGAGCCTTGTCCTGTGTGTAATGGTACTGGTCAAGTTGCACCTACTATCTTGCTTG
>JALVRO010000033.1 GCA_027031265.1 Bacteroidales bacterium
GAGATTTATAAATATGTGGCTGTTACCAGTTCGCTTTGTTATGAGAAAGGCGATAAACTACTCAATGCAGCATTTGATAATGTGCGTTATGCTCTGGACAGGGGCTTTGACCATTTATTCGAGGAGCATGCCAGGGCGTGGGAAGAAAAATGGCGTGATAGTGATATAGTGATAGAAGGGGATGTGGCAGCACAGCAGGGAATCAGGTTTAATATTTTCCAGCTTAACCAGACTTATACTGGCAAAGATGAAAGGCTTAATATTGGACCCAAAGGGTTTACAGGAGAAAAATATGGTGGTGTAACATACTGGGATACAGAAGCTTTTTGCCTGCCGTTTTACCTTAGTACTGCCGAACCACAGGTTGCCCGTAATCTGGTGATTTATCGTTACCGCCATCTAGAGAAAGCAATAGAGAATGCACAAAAACTGGGCTTTACTGGAGGCGCCGCTCTTTATCCAATGGTTACAATTAATGGGGAGGAATGTCACAATGAATGGGAAATAACCTTCGAAGAAATACACCGTAATGGCGCAATTGCTTATGCTATATATAATTACGTTCGTTATAATGATGAGCCACAGTATCTTGCACAGTATGGCCTTGAAGTCTTGATTGCTATTTCCCGTTTCTGGGTACAGCGTGTCAATTGGTCCGAGCCCAAGCAAAAATACGTTATGCTCGGTGTTACTGGACCCAATGAATATGAGAATAATGTGAATAATAACTGGTACACGAATTATATTGCTACATGGACAATGCGTTATACCCTCGAGGTAATGGATTATGTGCGTAAGTATCACCCTGAAGATTATCAGCGAATAATGGAAAAGACGAATTTCGATTATGACAAGGAGGTCCGCTGTTGGCAGGATATTATCCGGAATATGTATTATCCTTATGATCCAAAGCGCAAAGTATTCCTCCAGCAAGAAGGTTTCCTGGATAAAGAGCTAAAGACTGTGGATGAGATACCACCAGAGCAGAGGCCAATTTCACAGCATTGGTCCTGGGATAGGATCTTGCGTTCTTGCTATATCAAACAAGCAGATGTATTGCAGGGTCTATTCTTTTTCGAGGACCATTTTGATGTGGATACTCTGCGCCGTAATTTTGAGTTTTACGAACCAATGACTGTGCATGAGTCATCCCTTTCACCTAGTGTGTATTCTATCGTGGCTTCCAGGATTGGCAAAGAGGACAAGGCTTATGAGTTGTATTTGCGGACAGCACGTCTGGATCTGGATGATTATAATAATGAAGTGCACCAGGGATTGCATATAACCAGTATGGCTGGTACATGGATGAGTATTACTTATGGTTTTGGGGGTATGAGGGTTAAGGACAATAAGATAGCCTTCACACCATTTATGCCACGTCATTGGCAGGCATTCTCATTTAAAATACGTTTCCGCCAGTGGCTTTTGAAAATATGGGTAGACCAGGAACAGGTCAAGATTACTAATGAATCAGATACTCTTATTGAGCTGATGTTGTATGACAATAGCTATACAATAGAACCAGGCCAGACCCTTGTCAAGCAAATAGAACATGTGTTAAATTAAACAACAGGTGGTGGCTCTGTGGTACGGCTGCCACCTGTTTATTTTTAATAGGGACCTTAACCTGTGCATTCATTATTATTTCTTTCACATAAATAAAAAATCTGCGCAGATGAAAAGACTTTTTTATATAATAATTCTCTCCTTTCTGCTGGTAGCATGCAATACGCCGCAAAAATTAAATTTGCCAGAAAAATCAGATATTTTCGGCCTTGCTACCCCTATACAGCTAAATAATGATATTACTACTGTTTTCCTTTCAGATTATTTCCCCCGGCACAAGGTTATTGATAGCGTCAAGACACCACAGGGCCTTGACCTCTTACAATTCGGAGGCTCTGGAAAAATTGCTTTAAAAGTTACTTCAGATTCCCTGCCTTGGCTTATGACTCTCGATGTTTATGCCCGTGGCTATCGTTATTCAATACCAGTGAGAAAATCCCGTAAAATCAAATATACATTCACCTTTGACCCACACGGCAAAAAATACCACTCAGTTTACATCCGTGGCGAGATGAACGCCTGGAATGCTACAGCCACGCCTCTGACTTTTGTTCCTGAGGATAGTACATGGAAGGTTGTACTTTTATTAGAGCCCGGCCAGTATCAATATCTGCTAGTGCTTGATGGTAAGGATCATCTAGACCCCACTAACCCCGATAGTATCAGCAATGGTATGGGCGGCTTTAACTCTGTGTTGAAGGTCGGAAACCAGGACCCAGATAAATTACCATATCTGTTCACTGCTAAGTACAATGAGAACTCTGTAATAGTAGGCTCTAACAAAGTCTTTGACCAGCTGCAGGTTTTTTATCAAAACTATTTATTGCCAGATGATTATGTAAAAATCATGGGGCATAGCGTCAGCATTAGAATTCCAGAGCAGGCAAGGAACCTGAAACGCTCATACCTGCGTGTTTATGCTGCGAATCAGTATGGCATTTCTAATGATTTATTAATACCTCTGGATTATGGCGTACCTGTCTCTTCCACAGCCCAGCTTACACGCACAGATTACCATGCAGCAGTGATTTATAATGTCTTTGTAGATAGATTTTGCAATGGGGACACTTCGAACGACGAGCCTATCACTGATGGCTCAGTGTTGCCAAAGGCTAACTTCCAGGGCGGAGACCTTAGTGGTATTATCCAGCAGCTAAAGAAAGGCTATTTCGACTCTTTAGGTGTTAATACGCTGTGGATTTCGCCAATAATGAAAAATGTTCGTGGGGCCTATGGCCATTGGCCAGACCCAGAGACAAAGTTTTCCGCATACCATGGCTATTGGCCTATTTCTTTCACAGGTATTGATAGTCGTTTCGGTACCGAGGACCAGCTTAGAGAGCTTGTGCAACTGCTTCACAAGAAAGAGAAAAACCTGCTCATAGACTTTGTATCCCATCATGTGCATGAGAAAAGCTGGTTTTACCAGAAACATTCAGACTGGACAACAAGTCTTTATCTACCTGATGGTACCTTGAACACAGAGAAATGGGACACTCATCGCTTGACAACATGGTTTGATGTCTTCCTGCCAACCATTGACAACTCACGGCCAGAGGTTTATAATATGGTTACTGACTCGGCTGTGTGGTGGATAAAGACCTTCGGACTGGACGGCTTCCGTCACGACGCTGCCAAGCATGTGCCACTGGTATTCTGGCGTACACTGACATGTAAGCTCAAGCTACAGGTAGAGATACCAGAGAACCGCAAAGTTTACCAGATAGGCGAGACCTACGGTAGCCCAGAGCTTATCGCCAGCTATCTTGGAACTGGACTGCTGGATGCTCAGTTTGACTTTAATGTCTATGATGCTCTGATCACGGCACTGGCTGGTAATAATACTTTTACAAACCTCAGAAATGTACTCTCTACGAGCTTTAAGTACTATGGTTGGCACAACCTGATGGGGTATATCACTGGTAACCAGGATCGTGGACGTTTTATTTCCTATGCTTCGGGTTCGCTACGTTTTGACGAAGACCCGAAGGTCGCTGGATGGAAACGTGACATAGAGGTCGGCGACACTATTGGCTATTACCGAATGGCACAACTATTTGCCTTTATTACAACAATACCCGGTGTGCCTGTTGTGTACTATGGTGACGAGATAGGTATGGCTGGAGGTAATGATCCGGATAATCGCAGAATGATGATTTTCGACGGCCTTAACAAAGATCAGAAGTGGCTAAAGCAACAGGCCAGCCGTCTTATTCATTTTAGGCGTTCGTCTCTGCCTCTAATCTATGGAGATTTTAAATGGCTCTATACAGATGACGATATGATAGTTTATTCCCGTAGTTATTTTGGCAAAACAGTGATAGTGGCCATAAATCGTGCCCGTGATTATCGAATAGCACCGTTTAGATTGCCGCTGCGTTTCTCGGGAGAGGAATTTCATAAAGTCATTGGTAGTGGAGAATTTGACCTCACAGGTAATTGCATGACTATCATTTTGCCTGAGTTAAGCTATTTGATTTTAGAAAACTAAAATATAAAGATATGAAATACAGAAGATTATTGCTGATTGTCCTAACGTTTAGCATAATGTTCTTTGCTTTAGGCTGCAAGCAAAAAGCAGGCACTCTGGCACAGGATACAGACCTGCTTCATGACCGTGTGGCTTCGGCTGTTATATACGAAGTAAACATCCGCCAATATACGCCCGAAGGTACTTTCCGTGCCTTTGAGAAGCATATTCCACGTTTGCATGAGCTGGGCGTGGACATCCTCTGGCTCATGCCCATACATCCAATCGGTGAGGTCAACCGTAAGGGCCGCCTTGGTAGTTATTACTCTGTCAAGGATTATTATGGTATAAACCCTGATTATGGAACGGCCGACGACCTGCATCATCTTATCCAGACAGCACACAGTAATGGCATGCTCGTAATACTGGACTGGGTAGCCAATCACACGGCATGGGATAACCCTTGGGTCAAGCAACATCCCGATTGGTATGTGCACAACGAGGATGGCTCGCTGCATTCTCCCTTTGATTGGACGGATGTGGTGGAGCTTAATTATGATAATAAGCAGATGCGCGATGAGATGGTCAATGCTATGAAGTATTGGGTTAAAGTCTTTGATATTGACGGATTCCGTTGTGATGTGGCTATGGAAGTGCCCACAGATTTCTGGGATTCGGCACGTGTGGAACTCAACCGGGTTAAACCAGTATTCATGCTTGCCGAGGCAGAGACCCCGGAGCTAATGCGTTCGGCATTTGACGCTTATTATGGCTGGCATTTGCATCATATCATGAACCAGATTTCACAGGGACGTATGGACGCACGTGAGCTTAGAAAATATTTTCGTGGTCACGCACGCCAGTTCTCAAGTCGCGCTATGAGAATGAATTTTACATCCAATCATGATGAGAATAGCTGGAATGGTACTGTCTTCGAACGCATGCCACATAGTTATAAGGCTTTTGCTGTTTTGACATTTCTTGTGCCAGACTTGCCATTGATTTACAGCGGACAGGAGGCATGCCTGGACAATCGTCTAAGTTTTTTTGACAAGGACCATATACAATGGAAAGAGTGTGAGATGACCACTCTTTATAAAAAACTAATAGAGCTAAAACACTCCCATTCTGCTTTACGTGGCGGACCAATGCGTGGAGAGTTTAAGCTGCTGCGCACATCTGAATCTACCCGTGTCTTTGCAATGGCACGTTATGCTCCGCAAGACATAATTATTGCTGTGTTTAACCTGTCAGACACAACGGTCAGTGCCAGCATTAAGTCCAGGATTACTCCAGCGCAATACACAGAATATTTCACAGGAGAAAAAATAACTTTGTCACGGGCCACAACGCTACAGCTCGAGCCGTGGGAATATAAAGTCTTTGTCCAAAACCATCAAATGCCAAATCCTTAATTTTTAGCAAGATAAATGAAATACAAAATAAAAACACAAATGAAAAAATTATCACTTTTTGTCGTTTTACTACTAATAACTTTTGGGTTAAGAGCACAGGATACATGTAATATAGTCACAGATGTTATCTCCACATATCCAGTTTTCCTTACACAGAATGGAGGCGTGACAATTTATTTCGATGCTACGAAGGGTAACAGGGCGCTCAAAGACTACACAGGAGACATATATGCACACACAGGAGTTATAACAGACAAGAGCCCAACTCCGACATATTGGCTTCATGTCGTTTCAGACTGGGGTGAGAATCTGCCCAAGACAAAATTCACGCGCGTAGCAGACAATCTTTATAAACTGGAAATACCAAACATCCGTAGCTATTACGGAGTATCGGCAGGTGAGAAGATCCTCAAGATAGCCATGGTAATACGTAGTGGGCAGAAAATCCCTGGTTCGAATGATTATTACGTTGCACGAAATGCCGATGGCTCTGACTTTTTTATTCCTCTCTATGATGATGTGCTCAATGTCAGGATACTGAGTCCAAACTCGAGTAAGGTTCTCTACAATCCTACGGGTGACACAGTCAATGTATGCGCATATTCTGTTAATTCGTCGCAGATGAAAATCTACCTCGATGGACGGATGATAAAGAGCGACGCAACAGAGAGCCTGCATTTCCAGATATTAACAGATACCCTGGCTCGGGGCAACCATCAAATTGTGGCAGAAGCTATAGACGGCCAGACAACGGTTTACGATACAGCCAGCTTTATCATTCTACCAGATGTTGAGGTAGCAGAGCTTCCAGCAGGCGTGCACAAAGGAGTGACGCGTACAGGCGACTCTTCGGCTGTTTTTGTATTGTGGGACCCTGCAGGTAAAAAGCAGTTTGTTTTTCTCATTGGAGACTTTAACAACTGGCAGACAGATGCTAATTATCTGATGAAGCACACACCTGATAACCATTATTTCTGGATAGAGGTTGGTGGCCTTGACCCAGACCGGCAGTATGCTTATCAATACCTTGTGGATGGACAGACATATCTGGCAGACCCTTATGCTCATCTTATCCTGGACCCATGGAATGATAAGTACATATCTGAGAGTGTGTTTCCTGATCTGAAGCCTTATCCTGAGAAGGCCAGCGGCATAGTGAGCCTCATGCAACTAAATGAGCCACAGTTTGAGTGGACAGATACGGCATTTGTGCCACCATCAAGCGATGATCTGGTTATTTATGAGCTGTGGATAAATGATTTCGTGGAATCACATTCTATAGCAGAAGTCAAGCAGAAGCTAGATTATCTGAAGGAGCTGGGAGTTAATGCCATTGAGCTGATGCCGTTTAATGAGTTCGAGGGGAATATTAGCTGGGGGTATAATCCTGATTTTTACTTTGCAATGGATAAGTATTATGGCACGCCGTCTGACTTCAAAGATTTTATAAACGAGTGCCATAGCCGTGGCATTGCTGTGATAATGGACATTGTGCTTAATCATTCTTTTGGCCAGAGCCCATTGGTTCGTATGTATTGGGACAGCCAGAATAACCGTCCTTCGGCAGATAATCCGTGGTATAATCCAACACCACGGCATCCTTTCAGTGTGGGTTATGACTTTAACCATGAGAGCTCTGCTACGAGGGAGTTTGTTAAGGAAGTGCTTCATTACTGGCTTACGGAGTATCACATAGACGGCTTTCGCTTTGACCTGTCCAAGGGCTTTACACAGCATTACACAACAGATGTGGGCGCATGGTCGGCCTA
>JALVRO010000034.1 GCA_027031265.1 Bacteroidales bacterium
TTCTGGTGGAAGGCCATCCAGAAGAAAATAACAACCAGGAATACCAGGCCCAGAGCAACGAGACGCTCACGTGTTTCCTCTGGACTAATATCTTGCATAGACTCTGGAACCTCTGTAGACTTCTTACGCAGCAGGTCACCTGGCTTGAGGTGTTTGTTAAACAAAGCATATATAAGCAAAGATATTACCATTGACACAGCAGCCACACCAAAGGCCATGTGAAAGCCACGCGAGAAAATATCAATATACTGATGGGCAAAAGCAGCCAGATCTGCTACTGCATGACCACTAACCTGCTCTGCCAGCTGCCTGAACTCATCCAGTTTCTCAGCAGGCAATGTACCATTAAGGAAAGCGTGGCTCATCTGTGGAAGGTTGGCATTATAGCCAAATCCATGAATCTTTAACCACAAATTTCTCACACCAGTAGCTGCACTAGGAGCAAAGAAAGCACCAATATTAATACCCATATAGAATATCATAAAAGCACGGTCACGCAATGCAGCAAATTCCTTGTATTCATATAGGTTTCCCACAAGTGCCTGAAGGTTCCCTTTGAACAGACCATTACCAAAGGCAATGATACCCAGAGCCACTAATGTAATAGCCAGACCAAAACCAGGCACTGCCATCAACACATATCCAAGAAACATTACAACAAGACCAATGGTAATAGTAGTCATCAAACGCTTAGTAGCATCAGCAATAATACCACCAAGGAGAGCAAGACCATAAATAGCAAAATAAAACGTACTATAGATTGCACCTGCTTTTTCCGCAGAAAGACCATACTTAGCCTGTAAGAAAAGCACCAGAATCGCCATCATGGTGTAAAAGCCGAAACGCTCGCCCATATTGGCAAAGAAAGCGACATACAATCCCTTTGGATGACCTTTTAGCATACACTTATTTTTTTAATGGTTTATTCTTCCTAACTTTCATAGCCAAAAATAATTTTTTTTGGTAAACTTAAAAAATTTTAAATCATGAAATTAACCGTCGGACTCTCAACCTGTCCTAACGATACCTTTATCTTTGACGCTATGCTTCACCACAAAATAGACACAGCAGGCCTTGAGTTTGAATACATTATGGCAGATGTCGAAGAGCTCAACCGCCTGGCCATGAAAGGAGAAATCGATATCACAAAAATTAGTTTTCATGCTTATGCTTACATTGCTGATAAATATAAAATCCTGGACAGTGGTAGCGCCCTGGGACGCAATAACGGCCCCCTACTTATTAGTGAGCTCCCATATACACCTGACCATGTGCCAAACCTGAGAAAAATTGCCATTCCTGGCAAGCACACCACAGCAAACCTGCTTCTTCATCTGGCTTTTCCCCAGTTACCAGAGCTCGAAGAATACCTATTCTCTGACATAGAGCAAGCCATACTCGAAGGCATGGTAGACGCTGGCCTGATAATTCACGAGACACGCTTTACTTACCAGACGAAAGGACTAAAAAAAATCATGGACCTGGGGGAATTCTGGGAACAGACCACAGACCTACCCGTACCTCTTGGCGGCATAATCATCAATCGTGGTAAAGACACAGACACACAACATCTGGTGCAGGAAATTCTGCGCAAAAGCGTGGAATTTGCTTTTGAAAACCCGGATGAACCTTATAAATTTATCAAACAATATGCTCAGGAAATGGACGAGCAGGTGATGTATAATCATATCAAGCTATATGTCAATGACTTTACCATAAGTCTTGGTGAACAAGGCCGTAAGTCTATCACTTCATTACTCGAAAAAGGTTACCAGATAGGCATGCTACCTCCAATAACAGAACCCATATTTGTCGACTAATGATAGAAGTCAGGAATATCTGGAAATACTTTAACGAAAGGGCTGTTCTCCAGGATATTAACGCCACATTTGAGTCTGGTAAAATAAACATGATTATTGGCAAGAGCGGGTCTGGCAAAACAGTTTTGCTCAAATGTATTGTGGGACTACTCACACCAGAAAAAGGAAATATCCTATATGATGGCCGTGATTTCACCAGTGCCAACCGCAAGATAAAAAAACAGATTCGCCAGGAAATAGGCATGGTATTTCAGGGCGGCGCTTTGTTCGATTCCCTGACTGTGCTGGAGAATGTTATTTTTCCGCTGGAAATGTTCACTGAGATGAATTATGAACAGCGCCGCCATATTGCCATAGAGAGCTTACGCAGGGTTAATTTGTATGATGTGGAGGATAAATATCCTTCAGAACTTAGCGGGGGTATGCGCAAACGCGTAGCCATAGCACGTGCTATTGTCAACAAGCCTAAATATCTGTTTTTCGACGAGCCCAATTCAGGCCTGGACCCTGTCACCGCACGTGTCATTGACGACCTGATAGTGGAAATTGCCAAAGAATATAGGACAACGACCATTATCAATACGCATGATATACAGTCTGTGGTTACCATGGCCGAAAAAGTTGTCTTTATCCATAATGGGCAAAAATGGTGGGAAGGCGACAAAGAACACATGCTATCCTCAGAAAATGCAGAGCTTCTTGATTTTATCAAAGCCTCTGGATATATACGTCGATAACCCAGGCCTATGGCGCCTGCCTGGCCAAAAATAATAATGCGCACTAAAAATTTTTCTTCGCAATGGTCTAAAACCCACCCTTGTTATTGTCTGTGTGAGTGTATATCTCGGCGTCTGCTCCACTATCACAAAAGGAATTTTGAAATCAATCCGTCCATCCCTTATCCGTCTATAATCATAATAATAAAAGCTCCTATACCAGCACTGTGCACCCCTGGCTACCGTGCTTACCTTTGTTTGGGTGGCCATGTCATAAAGCTCATCAAAATAAACACTACCAGTATGTACCCGAATCTTGTAAATATTAACTGCTAGCAAATCAGGTTCACAAATCAGTTCAGGCTTATAACCCAGTTCACGGTAATACATCTCACCCAGTATATAGGTCTGTTGCATATCCAGCTTTGCCTGGAGACTGTCTAGTGCCATGCTTCCCATTGCCGTGGAGTCCAGCCAGCTATGACCATCATATATCACAAGCCTATGAAAGAGTGTATCTGTCGCTGTTAGCACAAAGGTCTGATAACGATAAAGATTTGGTGCCTTTTTCCACACATAACCCTTGAGATGGAGAAAAGTAGAATCAACAAAGAACACAGCATCAAACTGATAGCTAAAATTTTTAACCCTTTTCTGTGGACTAACGAATCGAATATAACGGTCAATAACAGTCCAGGCATTAAAGCCCTTTTTGATAATTTTATAACGGTATAGCTTTGTGTCTAAAAAACTTATATCAAATTGCTCCGAGAGATTGAGGATCTGACAACCAACCAGCAACTCATTGCCAATAGCTACAGGTATTGAGTGTTTCTCCAGATCTGTGGGTAATAAAGCTGTGAGAGTCGACAAGTCCATTGAAGCGAATTTTTTCCGGAGCTGTGTGAGATACTGGGGCTTTTCTCCGCTGTGGAGAATCAGGTAAATCATATCTTCAAACCCCACTGGTGTGGCAACAGTGCTGTCAAGCCACCGTAGCATATCTGCTCCTACTGCATTTATCTGGGACAGGGATAGTCCCTGGGCAGGATTTTTTAGTCGTTGTTGCAGATTTTTTATTGATTCATTCAACTCCCCTGTGTGGATAAGAAATCCCATATATGATCCGAGTGCTGAAAAACGAACCATCGAAGCTGGAGATGGATAAACATTCCTGAGCAATGTCTCAAGCAACTTATATCTTACAAAATCTATGGGCCTGTCCAGGTCAAAGCCAGAAACAAATCCCACCGTCAACGAAGAATCACTTGTGTTTATAAAATAAAGGCCCTGTGGCCTTTTTTTTCTTTTGTGATAAGACGAAAATTCATGGGTCTCGAGTCTGAGGGTAGAAAATACCGAGCTCACAATTTTAAGCGTAGAATCAGGTAAATTTCCCGCAAGAATAATCGTTGTTTTATTCAGGTCAAACCTAAAACGAAAATTCATTACATCCGCAGCTTGAAGATACTCTGATACCCTGACTCCCAGAGCATAATCCCGTGGATAAAAAACCAGTCGTGGAATTCTGTCTGTCAGGCTATCACGCCTGCTACGCATCCTCCTGACCACACGCCGCACATCCGCCTGCGAAAAGACCCTGGCAAACACCACATCCTTGATAAACCTCAAAGCAGAATCAAGGCCTTCGGGATTGCTTATTAATGAACGGGCATATACAGAATCCATAATCAAACGCCCACCTGTCAGCTCTGCAAACACCATGTCCACTCCAGCGTAATTCTGCGATGTAACAGGACGATATGCACAGTAAAGAGAAAGAAAAACGTTCTTTTGCATTGTATCACGCATCAATATAACCTGGAGGCCATTGTCCAATCTCTGTGATTTTATCTCACTTATTCGCCAGCCTGACTGTGCAAATACCTGCATGTTTAGCAATAAAAAAAATATGTAAGACACTCTCTTCATACTCCCAGTTCCATGAGTACTTGCTTGAATCTGTGTGTAGTAGGGAATGCAATATTGGACACATTGTAAAATAATTCCCCAAATTTTACAGAAAATATTTTAAACCACAGCTCAGAATCCATAGAATACTGCTCTTGCATTTGAAACATCCCTTTATCATTCAGCCAGTTTGCTATGTATTCCTGCTCGGTCTGTCCTGGCGTTGGAATAATAATGGCCGGCCTCTGCAATGCTACCAGGTCCATTATCGTCGAATACCCAGCTCGTGCAATAATTATCTTTGCTCCACGGACATATTCACATAACTCTCTGTCGTCCAGGTGTGACACAATATGAATGTTTCCATCCTTCTGTTCGAAATCTTTATCAGGTCTTCCACTTATTATCAGCACCCTGTATTCTTTGTTAAATAAAAGGCCATACAAGCGGTCTATCAAAAATTGTCTATGAGGCTCTATGCCTGAGACAATAGCCACAATATCGTAATCTTTCCTACCCTTACACTTCATATCATAAAAACGTGACATGGGCCCCAGATATTTGACTTTCAATCCCTGAGGTGGACGGGAGAGCTCTCCTGTAAGATGCGCCTCTCCCTCTGGATTGTCAGGTACAAGACACATATCAAACCTACGGATTATGCCATGATATAGCCTTAGGGCCAATGGCTCAATAAACTTCAGACCCTCTGGAAATACTGGAAACAGCTGGTGCGCTACAAAATAAGCACGGACCTTACGCACATGCATACCAAAGCGATTATCCGAAATAACCACATCAACGTGCCAATGTTTCACAGCCCAGGCTAACCATACCCTATCAATCAAATAATTTATCATCAACTTCAAGCCTATAAACATCAGGCCCAGGCTAAAGAGTTTACGGCTGCGCCAATAGCGCAGCCGTAAAGCCGGCACACGAAGAATCTTTAGATCAGGATAACGCCGCCTGAGAAAAAAATAGCCTCTGCCACTAGCTGCAACTATCACCCGGTGACTTTCGATCAGATAATCGATAATTGGAGTAAGACGTGTGGCATGACCCAATCCCCAATCCAGGGGCGTTACCAGTATCGTCATTGCTAGTAACCAATAACTTTTTTGACTCGTGAAGAATTAAACCTGTAGCTCAGCCCGAGATTAAACCAGTATGGAGAACCTAATGCCAGCTCACCGTACATACCCAGATTTTTAACCGGATAAACACTTATCCCCAGCAATGTTATCTGCAGCGAAAGCAAGGTATTGGTAAAGCTACCTTCACTTGGCAAATACTTTGACACAATAGGAGCAAACATTCCAAAATATTTATCCACATAATAATCAAAATTTGCCTGTGCTTTGTAATGCCAGATACTCATACCAGCGCGTGCTCCTGTAAAAAGATTAAATCCCTTCTTTTGCATATAAAACAAAGTAGCACTCAGACCCAGATTCCATTTTGCGGCAGAGAGCGTGCCACGCAAAGTGTCTATATTCCCACTCAAAGCAAAACGCTGATACCCCAAGGCCAGACCTATAGCCACACTATTTCCAGCAAAGACACGAAAATGTCCTTCATATTCTGGCGTTATGCTGTAATCAATATACTGCTTTTTTAACAACAGGTGTCCTGCTGTACCCAGAACACTACCACCCACACCCAGACGGAAATCATACTTATATGATTGGGCCACAACCAGACCAAAACTTAGTAAGAGCAGAAAAACAAAAAAGATTTTTTTCATGGCGTCATTTTTTAGGTTAAATTTAATACAAAATTTTCATTAAACTCAGATGAAGAACAAATCATTAATAATCATTGCATTCATCCTGTTTATCATTTTTATCTTTTTGTTAAACACACCAGCACCCATAGCAGCGCGTGTCGTTGTCAAGAGCCTTATAATGCCTGTACTAATTGTCTTTGTCCTGATCAATACTGACAAACACACGAGCTTTTCGCTTCTGGTCATCACAGCCCTTGCTCTATCCACACTTGGCGACCTATTCATGGAGTTGCAGACACAAAATGAAAAATTCTTTCTCCCGGGCCTTGGCTCTTTCCTTTTGGCCCATATAGCCTATATCAGTGCATTCAGCTACAGGCTAAAAATAAAAATCTTTACTGGTAAAAATATCATAATAGCTCTTGTGCTGGTTCTTGCCCTTGTCTGCTTGCTGATTTACCTGTGGCCCACACTTGGTGATATGAAAATCCCTGTCGTCCTGTATGCGCTAATTATCAGCCTTGCTACATTTACGGCATATCTGAGGGCCTGTGAGGACCGACACCAATGTTTACTTTTCTGGGGAGCTCTGCTTTTCCTTCTGTCAGACGCTCTGCTAGCAATATACCTTTTCAAAACACATTTCACATTCGGCCGTGAGATAAACATGACTTTCTATGTCACAGGACAAGCACTCATAGCAATAGGAGCAACGGAAATAAACCCAACTAAAAATGTCCTACAAAGTAGCCATTATAGTACCGACAAAAAATGAAGAGAAATATCTACCAAACCTGATTCAGTCACTTGAACAACAAACATTCCAGGGCTTCTGGCGCATCCTGGCCGATGCTGCCTCCACAGACCGCACACGTCAGATAGCTCTCGAACATGGTTTTATCATTACCGAAGGAGGCCATCCATATCTGGGACGCAACAACGGAGCAAAGAAAGCCATTGGACTAGGTGCAGAAATCCTGATTTTCATTGACGCAGATATTATCCTACCACATGGACGCTTCCTGGAGATGGCCCTGGAATAATTCAGCGAGAGACAGCTGGACATAGCTGGCCCCCTGCTCACCCCTTATGAAATAAAAAATGGACAGATACATATATCCCACGACTGGCGTTTCCAGTTCATATACCAGGTTACAAATTTTGGAATGCTTCTACTTGAGCACACACCCAGACCTGCTTTCCAGGTTTTTATGATGTCCCGGACTTATGTACACCAGACAATAGGAGGGTTCAAACCCCTGGAATTTGCTGAAGACTCACGTTATGCTGTTGATGCTGTAAGCCATGGTTTCCGCTTTGGTATCATTAAAAAATGCGGCAAGGTGCTGGTATCACCCCGCCGCTTTGAGAGAAAAGGCTTCTTTGGATCTGGTGTGCCTTATTTCCTGACCAACTACTTACTCGGACGGGAAGTATATGTCCACAATACCAGACGTAAATATTTCGACGACTAGCCAGCCAATGCTTCACGGAATGATACAAGGCGCCGCCTATTCTCATCCCATAGTTTGAATCTGAAGCATTTTATTGCCTCGCCCAGTGTGAGAGTCTTCACATTCTGGAAAAGGGCATTTTGCTCATGTGCTGGCCGTAAATTATAATTTGGAATCTTTGGACTAAGGTGATGAATGTGATGATATCCAATGCTTCCCGAAAACCACTCCAGAATACGTGGTAGCTTCAGAACTGAGGAGCCCTTCAGTGCTATACGGGCATAATCCCATTTACCAGAGCGTTCCCAGACAACACCATCGAACTGATGCTGGACAAAAAATAGGAACACACCAAAGATAGAAGCAAAATACATTACAGGACCTTGCACAAGGATATATTCCTTCCATCCTATCAAATACATCAGTCCAGCCACTATGATGACAAGTGATATATCTGTCAGGTAAATACTCAGTTTTTCATTCTTGCCATGATGTTTCGAGGGATAACGATTACGCACCAGGAACGAAAAAGGTGAAGCTATAAAAAGCAAAAACCACGGATTACGAACCATTCTATATGCAAAGCGTGTTAGCCAGTTGCTTTTTTTATACTCCTCGACAGTCATAGTAGGCACATCGCCCACACCACGCTTGTCTAGATTACCCACGGTCTTGTGATGATAAGCATGATCATTAACCCAGCTACGATATGGCATAAAACTCAGCAGGAACAAAGACGTTCCCACAATGTCATTTACTTTCTTTTTCTTAAACAAAGATCCATGTCCACAATCATGGCCCAGAATAAACAATCTTACCAATAATCCTGCTCCTATCAGGCTCAAGCCCAGAGTCAACCAATAAGATATTTCCAGACTCCTGTATGCCAGATAAAACACCAGTACATACAAAACTAATGTGGATATCACCTGCCACCAGCTTTGCAATTCATTTGATTTGTTGTATTTTGCCACAATTTTATGCCAATTAAGCATGCTTGTTTTCTCGTCCATTTTGTATTTATTTTTATTTTTTGAAACCCGAATTATATGAAATTCAATAGATAAATCAAATTTTTTGGCCAGAAAAATCTTGTTTTCTCAAAAATTTCCACAAGTTTAACTCAGTAGCTAACAAATGTTAATGGGCATAATGTTGACCCTCTTCTGTTTTTATTCCATGACGTAAATAATAAACAAACAAACCTATCCCGGCAAAGCTAATCAATCCAGCTACTATAAAGACATATTTTAACCCCCACAGATCCATTACCACACCAGAGATAAGAGGGGCCAGAATCATCCCTACACTCATAGCCGTATTAAATAAACCCATGGATGCACCCATGCCATAACGGCTACCTATTTTGACATTAATAGCTGTGGCAGCTGGCATGGAGATCGCACCACCAAATCCCATAAGCAGGGCCAATGCCATAAAAGTCCAGAAATTCTGGGCAATAGGTATAAGTATTAAACCCAGAGCACTGATACCTGCACCCAGTACAACAAGTGCAAACTTATTCCATTTATCAGCCAGGAACCCAAACACACCCTGTAGTGCTGCCATAAAAGCAACATTCGTCGTCAGGATAACTCCAATCTCCGAAGCAGAAATATGTATCCTGGCTGCCATTAATGGCAGAAACGACATAACACCACCTCGCCCCATAGCATTAACAAAACGATAAATCAACAAACCTTTGAGCGTATCACTCTGAAAAATCTTTTTGAAAGAGATCTGTTGCTTTGGCTTCTTACTGTGCTTATGCACATTCACATTGGGTAATAAAAACAATGTCATCAAGAAAGATATACCCGTAAGCGTAGCCATGGCTATAAACACACTGTTAAAACCATAGGTGTCGTGCAACACACCACCTATTAACGGGCCTGTACCCATGCCCAGAAAAAAGGCTATATTAAAAAGCCCCATACGTCTACCTTCTTTACCTTCACTGGCTGTTTCACCCACATAAGCCATGGTAATAGGGATAACCATAGCCGAGGCAAAACCATGCAGGAAACGCACAACTGTCAAAGTCCACACAGAGCTGGCTGCAATGTACAACAAGGAAATAATTGTATACAGTAGCAAACCAAGGGTTATGAATTGCTTCCGGCCATATTTATCAGATATTCGGCCTATTATTGGCATGAATATAGCCCGAGCCAACGAAAAACCAGCGAAAATAACCCCGAGCCATATACCAGTAGCTCCCAGGTTCTCAGCATAAATAGGCATCAAAGGACTAACAATAGCCAAACCCAACATAGCTGTAAAAACAGCAACAAACAACACATTAAAGATTCTCCGTGAGAGTCGCTCCATAACTAAATGCTTTTATTGACAAAAACCCAAATTAATCAAAAAATCGCCAGCCCCACAAACAACATAAAAATTTATACAATGCAACATCTATCATTACTACCATTACAAATACCACATACACATAAAAAAACAGGCGGCCTCTGGTACCAGAGGCCGCCTGAGACTAAGCTCATAATTTACAACTCATTATTCGCTCCAATCAATACTGGCCAGATGCTTGTAATAATTCCAGCGCCAACGTGCATCTTCCTCAGCCTTCTTGAACAGCTTTTCTGCTCTCTCAGGGAAGGTTCGCTGCAGAGCGCTGAAACGTGTCTGCATCAACATCCAGTCACGCAGCTTGCTAAAGTCTGGGTCTTTGCTATCGAGCTGCAATGGATTCTTACCCTGCTCTGCCAGACGTGGGTCGTAACGGTACAATATCCACGCACCAGCTTCGACAGCGTCTTTCATGATATGCTGTGCGTAACTCATATCCCTCAGACCATGTGCAATACATGTCGAATATGCCACTATCAAAGATGGTCCATTATAACTCTCTGCCTCACGTACAGCCTTGAGATACTGGGCAAAGTTAGCACCCATTGCTACAGATGCGACGTAAACATATCCATAGGTCATAGCCAGGGCACCCAGATCTTTCTTACGTATTGGTTTTCCTGCAAATGAGAATTTAGCAGAAGCACCAGTTGGAGTAGCCTTAGATGTTTGACCACCTGTATTAGAATAAACTTCTGTATCAAGAACAAGAAGATTTACATTGTCACCAGAAGCAAGCACATGATCCAATCCACCATATCCGATGTCATAAGCCCAACCGTCACCACCAATGATCCAGACAGACTTCCTGGTGAAATAATCCTTGTATGTTAACAACTGTTTTGCAATATCACTACCATCTTTCTGCAGAAGAGGTATAATCTGCTCAGCAGCTTTGACACTCTGCTCATAAGTCTCCTGTGATTCGAGCCACAGCTTAGCGGCTTCCTTGAGATTATCACTATACTGACCATCAACAATCTCCTGCATCAAGCGTGCTACACGGCTACGAATCTTGGCATAAGCAGTAGCTATACCATAGCCATATTCTGCATTGTCCTCAAATAGTGAATTAGCCCAGGCAGGACCACGACCTGAGTCACCTGCACGATATGGAGTAGATGGAGCAGAACCACCATATATAGATGAACAACCAGTAGCATTAGCAATGGTCATGTGATCACCATACAGCTGAGTTACCAACTTGATATAAGGAGTCTCCCCACAACCTGGACATGCACCGTGGAATTCGAAGAGAGGACGTGCAAACTGGCTGTTCTTAACAGTCTTCTGCTTATCTGCGATATTGCCTTTGTAACCAACATTTTTATCCAACCAATCGAATAGGCTCTGCTTTTCTTCCTCTTCTGTAAATGGGGCCATCTCCAGGGCTTTATTACCCTTTTTGCCAGGGCAAACTTCTACACAGACTCCACAACCTGTACAGTCGTCAACAGAAACTGCGATTGTGTACGAATAGCCCTTGAACTCTGGACCAATGGCACGCAGAACTGCACCGCCCTGGGCTTCATACTGCTTAGCTTCCTCTTCTGTCATCAAAAATGGACGAATAACAGCATGTGGACAAGCATAAGCACAATAGTTACACTGAATACAATTCTCTGGGATAAACTTTGGAACTTCAACAGCTACCTTACGCTTTTCAAACTGTGTAGTACCTGAAGGAAATGTACCATCTTCACGGTCAACAAATGCACTTACAGGCAGATTGTCACCTTCGAGACGGTTCATTGGGTCTGCTACTTTGCGAACAAACTCAGGAACATTAGGATCATCGATACCAAAGCTAGAATCATCAGCCAAATCTTTCCATTCTTTTGGAACATCTACCTTGATTACTTCCTCTCCGCCACGCTCTATAGCAGCAATATTAGACTTAACAATTTCTTCGCCCTTACGTGAGAATTTCTTAATCACTGCATTCTTCATGCTCTCGAGGGCAATCTCATAAGGTATAACATTAGATACCTTGAAGAATGCTGCCTGAAGGGCAGTACTTGTTCTATTACCCAGACCCACTTCCTTAGCAATCTTAGTAGCATTGATGATATAGAAATTTATATCATTCTCAGCCAGATATTTTTTAACACTGTTTGGTAAGTGCTCCAGTGTTTCCTCAACGCTCCATACTGTGTTCAAAAGAAATGTACCACCTTTTTTCAGACCTTTAAGAACATCGAATTTTTCAAGATATGCGGGCACATGGCATGCTACGAAGTCTGGAGTAGTCACAAGGTATGTAGAACGAATTGGGTTATCTCCAAAGCGCAGGTGTGAAATTGTGACACCACCTGATTTCTTGGAGTCATAAACAAAGTATGCCTGTGCGTATTTGTTTGTGTTATCACCTATGATTGCTATTGAATTCTTATTAGCACCAACAGTACCATCACCGCCTATACCGTAGAATTTAGCCTGGAATGTTCCTTCTGGAGCCAGGTCAATTTCTGGATAAAGGGGCAATGATGTAAAGGTAACGTCATCAACAATACTGATAGTAAAGTGATTCTTAGGCTCTTTCTGCATGAGGTTCTTGTAAACAGCCAGAATATGTGCTGGTGTTGTGTCTTTAGAAGAAAGACCATAACGGCCACCAACAATGATTGGCTTGTTCTCATGTCCATAGAATGCTTCTACCACGTCCAGATAAAGAGGCTCGCCAGGAGCTCCTGGTTCCTTACTACGGTCGAGTACTGCAATACGTTCAACTGTCTTTGGCAATACCTTGAAGAAATATTTCTTTGAGAATGGACGGAACAGGTGAACGGTAATCAAACCAACCTTTTCGCCCTGGGCATTAAGATGATCCACTACTTCACGGATAGTCTCTGTGACAGAGCCCATTGCAACAATAACATATTTAGCCTGAGGATCACCATAATATGTGAATGGATGATACTGACGGCCTGTTATTTTGCTTATCTCCTGCATATAATGCTCCACAATGTCAGGGATAGCATCATAATAACGGTTAACAGCCTCACGTGCCTGGAAGAAAATATCCGGGTTCTGAGCCGTACCGCGGGTAACAGGATGCTCAGGATTAAGAGCATTTTTACGGAAACGCTCAATTGCCTCCCAGTCAACCAGAGGACGCAGTTCATCCTCTGTGAGCATCTCTATTTTCTGAATCTCGTGTGATGTACGGAAGCCATCAAAGAAATGAACAAAAGGTATACGGCCTTTGATAGCAGATAGATGAGCAACACCAGCCAGGTCCATTACTTGCTGCACACTACCTGATGCGAGCAAAGCAAAGCCAGTCTGACGAACTGAATAAACATCGCTGTGATCGCCAAAAATTGACAGAGCATGTGTAGCGACAGTACGAGCGCTGACATGGAATACTCCTGGCAAGAGCTCACCTGCTATTTTATACATATTTGGGATCATAAGCAGCAATCCCTGTGAAGCAGTAAAAGTAGTAGTAAGAGCGCCACCCTGGAGCGAACCGTGAACAGCACCAGACGCACCAGCTTCTGACTGCATCTCAGTAACCTTCACTTCATCCCCAAACAGATTCTTCCTTCCTTTAGCTGCCCACTCGTCTACGTGCTCAGCCATTGGGGAAGATGGAGTGATGGGGTAAATAGCTGCCACCTCACTAAACATATATGCTATATGGGCAGCGGCATAGTTACCATCACATGTTATCCATTTTTTTTCCTTTTGTGCCATGTCCTTAAAGTTTTTATTAATTTGTTATTATTTGAAAGTCAATTTTTCAGTTGTGAAATTACAATAAATTTGAAAAAAAACAGCTACTATTCTTCAACATATTTTCTATTAACAAGACGCAAAAAAAGGGCAGAGTTCCCTCCTGTAGGAGGGAACTCTGCCCTAAATGTGTATACCTGCTAAGCATTACTTAGTGTAAGGCTTACGTGCTGAATAGTTAATTTTAAGGGCTTGTACCTTACGAAGCTCTTGCTTAACGTCGGTAACAATACCCATATCAGTTTCTTTATCCACCTTCAGGGAGAAAGTCATCTTTGGTACATCAGCCTGTGGACGCTGAGCACGCTCCAGCTCCACGTATTGTGGAATCTGGGATAGCGATGCTATCTGGTCATTAAGCTGGATAACAGGCTTTGTACCATATCTCTCCTGCAAGGCCTTCTGTGGTGGACCAATATAAATATAGCTAACCAAAGACTTATTCTCCAGCTTTTTAACCTGTGTAGCCTCTGGCAAACGAATTATAACCTTATAGTCTACCTCCTTGATGGTAGTAGACACCATAAAGAAGAACAGGAGAATAAAGATAATATCTGGCAATGATGCGGTAGATATTGCAGGAGTTGATCTTTCTTTCTTTTTACCAATAACAGCCATTTCAAAAGGGTTTTGTATTATTTTGTCTTAACACGGCGAGGCTCTGCCTCTGACAGGGAAACAGGATAAACCTCCCTGATGAGCTTCTGCTGATCCTCTTTCAGATCATTATATGGTTTGCCATAAGCCTGCTTAGCCAAATCATCTCTGAGCTCATTAAATGCCTTCACAATAGCATCCTGTACCTGAATATAAACCTCATATTTTGTAGCCCGGTCTGTCTGCAGAGATACCACACCCTTGGACTTGGGTACATTGCCTATCTCGTCCAGGATGCGCTTATAAGTCTCTATCTTTTTCTTATCTGGATTTGGCTTTTTCATCTCTTTTTCGAGAAGATCAGAGATGAATTCATGCTCTGAAAGATTAGGATCGTCATTAGGGTTCACAATAAAATCTTTAACCATCTGTGTCAAAGCATCTATATCAGTCAGCTCACCCTTAGCAGCCACCTGGTTGTCCTTATTAACGAGTACGGTCAGAACGTTACGCTCCTTAACCTTTGGCGCTTCCGCATCTGGTGGCACAGGTGGCGGCAATTTACGTGTAATACCCTTGTCCACACTCATAGTTGTGGTAACAAGGAAGAATATTAGCAGCATAAAAGCAATATCAGCCATAGAGGCTGCATTTATTTCTGGTATGCCTTTTCTTCTACGTGCCATAGCCTATAATTTTTTTATAAGTGAAGCTCCGCCCAGGCAAAGCTCTGTGCGGAGCCACTGTTTTTAGTGTAATAGTTCTTTCAATTCTGCAGCAATGATAGCTATGATTCCCAGGGCACCTAAGATATACATTGAATACAACGAAGTATCTGCCAAACGAAGGGCAAAATTCATGTTCTTTATTTCTATATTAAGCTCTACTGGGGTTGTGGAAGAAAAGGAGTATGCTATTGCAATGACTCCCAACAGTACAACAAGGGCTACTACACCTTTAATAGCACTCTTAGGATTCTGAATCAGACCAACTAATGGCCCGACAACGAAAGCTATAAGCACTGTCAGCCCCAGAAGAAAATATGCCCAGTAAAAGAACAAATTCAATGGTGCCTCACTGACAGTCAAATTCTTTATATTAATATAAAAATAAACTGTCAGAATAACTGAGATAGCAAGAAACAGAACTAGAAAGATATCTATAATGAGTTTACTTTTATCGTGACGCATTGTTAGTAATTTTAGTGTTTTTCACTGTATTTAACGAGCATATCAATAAGAGCAACAGATGCATCTTCCATATCTGTTACCAATGAATCGATCTTAGCAGAAATGTAGTTGAAGAAAATCTGCAAGGTAATAGCAACAATCAAACCAGATACAGTTGTAATCAAAGCAACCTTAATACCATGAGCAACCAGACCTGCAGAGATGTCACCTGCTTTTTCGATAGCATCGAACGCCTCAATCATACCAATAACAGTACCCATGAATCCAAGCATAGGAGCAATAGCAATGAACAGAGATATCCAGG
Organism: Bacteroidales bacterium; assembly: GCA_027031265.1. Classification (GTDB taxonomy): domain Bacteria; phylum Bacteroidota; class Bacteroidia; order Bacteroidales; family S143-33; genus S143-33. The sequence continues at coordinate 15,830 of JALVRO010000034.1, forward strand.
TCAAACCTCTTTCGAGCAAACCTGTCTGAACGCTACCGTAAGTCATGATAGATTTCTCAACTACGTCAATACCCTTGTCATAACGGCTCAATCCCTGATAATAAATACTTGCTACAGGACCACGAGTGTTACGTGCGACCTCTTTAGCTGCTTCTATTCCACCATCTTCAAGAGCTTGTTCGATCTTAGCGATGAATTTCTTTGTGTTAATAGAAGAGAAAATCAAGTAAAGAATACGCTCCAAAGCGATAGCAAGACCCAGGATGAAAGTCAAAAGAATAACGCCCATAAAACCAGGACCACCTTCGATGAACTTAGTTCTGAGCTGTTGGTGAATACCAACTTCTGTCTTAGCTACTTGCTGTTCCTTAACATCTTCTTTGTTGTGAACTGTCACCTGCTGAGCAGCTGTATCAACCTTAGCTGTATCAGCCTTAGCTGTGTCGCTTTGTGTCTCCTGTGCATAAGTCATATTAACACCTAAAAAGAGAACGCTTAGAATTGTGATAACTGCCAGTAATCTTTTCATTGTTTTTTATTTTATGTTTATAATTTAAATTTTGATCTGGCGGAGGGAGCGGGATTCGAACCCGCGGTACCCCGGTGGGGGTACACACGCTCTCCAGGCGTGCGCCTTCGTCCACTCGGCCATCCCTCCTACAATACACAAAAAGTGTATTTAGAATATCTCCAACGAAATTAATATTTTTTTTTTAAACTCAAATTATTTGAAGCATTTTTTTGCGAAATCCTCTAGTATAACTACCACCTTATCACGCTCTTCTATATAACCTTGATGCCCACTATGTTCTAAAAGTACAACCTTGCTATCCTCCGGCAAATCAAGCTGTTGCACAACATCTGGCGAAATAAAATTATCCTTCTTACCCAGAATATACAAAAATGGAACTTTTGCATTTTTTAGCACATCCCTATAATCAGGTCTATCTTTCATGCCTTCCAGGGCTCCTATGATCCCATCATTACTAGTATTAATCGCTATAATCTTCAGAAAACCAACCTTTTGAACAAATCTTTCTAAATTATCGCTAGCAAAAGTTTTCTGTACATGTTCTTTGGCCAATTTAACCTTGACACCACTCTTTATATCAAAAACCATCTTATCCCGCTGTTGCTTGCGCTCCGAAGTGTCCGCTAATGGAGTAGAATGTAATAAAACCAAACCAGCTAAATACTGGGGATAATCCTTCAAAAATTCCAGAGCCACATATCCACCCATTGAATGTCCTACAAGCACAATCTTTCCCAGACTTAGATAATCCACAACCTCTTTAACCACATCAGCCATCAATTCCATAGTATGAACCTGCTCTATAACACCCGACTTCCCATGACCTGGTAAATCTATTGCCACGACTCTGAATTCCTCTGATAGTTCCTCGGCAACCTCATCCCACACATCCAGACTCTCCATAAATCCATGCAATAACACAATGGGCGGGCCTTGCCACTTATCATCAAACCTGATAGTTGTATTTCTGAAAACAATTGACTTTACCATATCAAATGCACTTTTTTGCTAACGAATTTATCTTATTTCTTAATTCTTTTCAAACTATGACTGCATTAAAGACTCTATCTGCTCAAGATCAAGCGGTATATCTGCCATTAAATCCTCTGTTCCAGAGTCTGTTATCAATACATCATTCTCAAGACGAATACCCAGACCCTCTTCTTTAATATATATACCTGGCTCGACAGTAATAATCATTCCAGGCTGGAGCGGGGTATCCTTTGTGCCCACATCGTGTACATCTATCCCCATAAAATGAGACAAACCATGAGGGAAATACCCACCAATAATTTGCTTATCAGTTTTCTGCGAATCTTTGATCAAACCCAGAGCCACAAGCTTGTCAGCCATAATTTCCTGTGTCCTGGCATTCAGATCATTTATTGTCAGACCTGGTCGTATAACCTGCTCAATCATCATCCGCTGGACTTCATATACCGCCTGGTAAACCTGTCTCTGACGTTGGGTAAAACGTCCTTCAACTGGCACTGTCCTGGTTAAATCAGCAGCATAATTGAGATATTCTGCACCAAAGTCCATTAATACCAGCTGACCTGACTCACACCTCGAATTATTATTTATATAATGGAGTACATTAGCATTTGCCCCTGAAGCAATTATGGGTAAATATGCGACATTCCTTACTCCATTGCGGATAAACTCATGTATTATCTCAGCTTCTATCTCATATTCATACACACCAGGCCTGATAAATCCTAGCACCCTTAGGAAAGCATCACGGGTCAGATTGATTGCATATTTAATGACCTCTATCTCCTGTGGAGTCTTCACAAGACGCATGTCAACCAGCTGTGGACCAAGCCTGCGGTAATTATGCAGGGGATAAAGAAACTTTAGCCTCTCAATAAACCTCAATTCTGCATCATTATAAAAACGCTTGTATTTCATATTTTCGTTAACAGAAATATAAACTTCATCAGCGTAAAACATCAGCTCAGACAAGTAATCCTCAAACTCATCAAACCACATTATAGTCTTAATACCCGAAATCTCCTGGGCTTCTTCCTTGGTAAGCTTGTGCCCAATCCATGTCTCAATCTCTGGACTAGAGCGGCGTATAAACAAAACTTCCCTGTATTTCTCCTGCAGATGGGCAGGACAAAGAGAAAGGATAGTTTGTTCCTGGTCTATACCGGTTAGATAAAACAGATCAGAATTCTGTCTAAAAGGAAAAACCTGATCACCATTACGAGGCAGCTCATCTGCACTAACAACAAATGCCACAGAATTCTGGGGTAGCTCCTCGAGAAGAGACTGACGACGCGATATGTAAAATTCTTTGGATAAAACAGGTTTGTACATATTTAGTTAAATTTTTTCTAACAAATTAAAATGAAAAAAATCATTACGCCTGAAAATATGTTTAAAAAAATAAATGAATATTTTGCTAAATGAAAATTGTTAAAGAAATTAGTGCAAAATTTCACAAAATTAAAATTTCTTAATATGGCAGGATTTCTTAACAGTTCCATTGGGAAAAAGTTTTTGATGAGCCTCTCGGGACTGTTTCTGATTCTATTCTTGGCAGTACATGCAACGCTGAACAGTCTATTGCTAGTAGGACCAGAGGCTTACAACGAAGCAGCTAACTTTATGGCTACTAACCCGTTAATTAGAGTTATGGAGCCAATTTTGGCACTTGGTTTTATCATTCATATCCTTTATGCTCTGATCATTGAGTTTTATAATCTGGGCAAAGCCGGCCCTGTTGGATACAAGATGGCTGTACGCCGTCATCAGAGTACCTGGTCATCAAGGAACATGATCTGGCTGGGTCTTATTATTCTCACCTTCCTGGTAATTCACTTGGCCAACTTTTTCTGGAAAGTGAAATTTGGTGGTGCACCGGAGATAGAGGTTAATGGCAAATCAATGCATGACACTTACAAGCTGGTAACCAGCCTATTCGAATCAAACCTATGGATTGACATTCTCTATCTAATTGGTGCCATTGCCTTGGGTTTGCATCTGCATCATGCAGTGTGGTCAGCATTCCAGACACTGGGTTGGAGCAATGATAAGTGGAGAAAGATCTGGAATGTCATTGGTGACATCTACGCTATTGTAATAGCTATGATCTTTGGTCTTATACCACTGTATTTCTACTTCTTTCACTAAATTCTAAACAAAAAACCTTTAGATCATGATAAAACTCGAATCAAAAATCCCTCAGGGAAAGCTGGCAGAAAAATGGACTAACTATAAAGAAAGCCAGGCCCTGGTGAGCCCTGCAAACAAACGCAAGCTCGAGATCATCCTTGTAGGTACAGGTCTTGCAGGGGCATCGGCTGCTGCTTCTCTGGCAGAAATGGGCTTTAATGTCAAAGTATTCTGCTATCAGGATAGTCCACGCCGTGCTCACTCTGTAGCTGCACAGGGTGGTATTAATGCCGCAAAAAATTATCAAAACGATGGCGACAGTATCTGGCGTCTGTACTATGACACAATAAAAGGTGGTGACTACCGCTCTCGAGAAGCTAATGTTTACCGTCTGGCAGAAGTAAGTGTAAATATCATTGACCAGGCTGTAGCACAGGGCGTTCCTTTTGCCCGTGAATATGGCGGTCTGTTGGCTAACCGCTCTTTCGGTGGCGTGCTCGTCTCCCGTACTTTCTATGCCCGCGGCCAGACTGGCCAGCAGCTATTACTTGGAGCTTATCAAGCTCTCATGCGCCAGGTCAACACTGGTAAAGTCAAGCTCTATCCACGCACTGAAATGATGGACCTGGTGATTATTGACGGACGTGCACGTGGCATTATTACCCGTAACCTTATCACTGGAAAAATCGAGCGTCATTTCGGCCA